>JAWUVN010000046.1:0-17280 GCA_034112345.1 Bermanella sp.
GAAAACATGACACTACCAACAGCGGCATATGATGCCATCTTGCAAGGGTGGAGCGCGCAAGCATTGCAATCAGGGGTTGATTTTGATGCAGGTAATAGCCAGTACAGCTCAGCTGCAACAAGTGCGCATAATGTATTGGTAGATGGTTATGGATGGACCATTACAGATAATGGCTTAGAGTGAGACCCTAAGCTGTAAACTTTTAAAAACCCAAAGCTGTCATATTTTTTGGGTTTTTATTTATGACGCAATCAACCAACCACTGTTGATTGATCATATGAATGATTCCATAAGACAAGTTAAGGCGGTTTAGCGGTTAAGTAGAATCATTACTTCATGGGAAACCTGACGTTAAAACCGCATTAAGGCACTCAGAAACTGCTTAAGTCATGGCAACTACAGACTTCCTGTACTCCCTTGGTCCCATGGAAAACCACCGCTGACAGCTACGAGAAAAACCTGACTGCTCTGAGTAACCCAGTAATGTTGCAACCTGCCCAAGCTTCAGAGCTTTCTCTCGCAAATAAAGCTCTGCCAATTCTTTTAAAACAGAATCCTTGATGCCTCTGAAGCACCGGCCTTCAGCCTCAAGTAGTCTGTGTAACTGCCTAACCTCAACTCCCAAGGCTCTTGCAATGGATGCGTTCGTACACTGCTCAACCATTAACAAGGGCTTAATCAGCGCCCTCACCCTGTCACTTATGGTTAACTGCTTAGCGGAAAAATGGCTTTCAAGGTAATTACACGCCACCTCACCTAGCTCTGACTGTTCAGATATTAAAGGTAAATTCAGATCATCAGCCAAAACCTCATAACCAGTAACACCTTGATTGAATAACACCTCACAAGGCAATGCATGGCGATAAATACTAGGCGCGTTCATTGGTGAATGAGTCATTAGAACCCTTACTGGATTAGACTGACCACCACTTAGCATGTGTATGATTTTAGCCGTCAACGCCATTGTTAACTCAACTGCCTGTGCGCATTTTGGGTAAGGCTTCAATAGAATCTCAATCGCCACCAATAGGGTTTTACCGCCCGGCATAACACTGACATTTAAGCCCAAGGCTGGCGTATAAACATGCAAATAACTGGATACCCGCTGCAGAGCTTGACCAAGGTTACCACCCTGCTGTGCGGCAAGCGCGATTGGGCCCAGCACACTGAAGTCTTGTTGTTGAGCACACCGTATTCCAAAATCAGGGCACCCTAGCGTGTGAGCAGTGTGCTCCAACAAGCCAACGAATGTCCGATAAGGAAACATAAAGCTATCTGAATCTATTTGGTCGACAGTCAGGTTGAATGAATTCAACAGCTCACCTGGCTGCCCCCCTAAGCTCTTAACAGTTTCGCAATACCCTGTGAGCGAGTCACTTCTTACTAGTTGAGTCATGCAACCTAAAAACCTACACCCTATAATTATGCATACCTTATCCCATTAAACCGCCCAAAAGAAAAGTCATGTCCAAAAAAGGCAAGTATTTACCGCGATAGATTGGCAAACTGAGTGAATACTCTAATTATCACTGCGAAAAATAAAATGAAAAAACAAGCATATGACTACGTGATCATAGGTGCAGGAAGTGCTGGCTGTGTCTTAGCTGGCCGATTATCAGAAAACTCAGAAATAACTGTATGCCTTTTAGAAGCTGGTAAGAAAGACAGCTCAGTGTTTATTCAGGCACCTGCTGGCGTTGCTGCAACAGTACCGTATGGCATATTCAGCTGGCATTACGATACTGTGCCGCAAAAAGGATTAAACGGTAGACTGGGCATGCAACCTCGCGGAAAGGTAATGGGCGGATCGAGCTCAATCAATGCCATGATGTACATCCGAGGCAATCAATGGGACTACAATAACTGGGCTGAACTGGGCAATAAAGACTGGGATTACAACAGTGTATTGCCCTACTTTAAAAAAGCCGAACACAATGAAACCATCAATGACGAATTTCACGGACAAAATGGCCCATTAAATGTAATGGAGCTTAGGGATCCAAGTCATTTTAATGACTTCTTTCTTGATGCCTGCGAAGAGCACGGAATACCTAAAAAAGCTGACTTAAATGGTAGCTCGCAAGATGGCTGCCGAATGAACCAGGTTACTCAGAATAATGGCGAACGCGGAAGTGCCGCCAAAGGTTACGTAACCCCGCATTTAGACCGCCCCAATCTAACGGTTATTACCCAGGCTCATGTTGCCAAGGTGGAAATAGAAAATAACGTAGCCACTGGTGTTACGTTTTATCAAGGAAAGGAACTGATTACAGTACAAGCCAACAAAGAAGTAATTATGAGTGCAGGTACCTATGGTACACCGCAAATACTCCAACTCTCGGGAGTTGGCCCCAAAGACCACCTCTCAAAACTGGGCATTGAAGTAAAAAAGGATGCGCCAGGTGTAGGCAGTAACCTTCAAGATCACATCTCAGTTGTACCGCTATATCGAACCAAGTATCTCATGCCTAGCAAGGGTACATTCGGATATTCTGTAGGCGGCATTATTGATGTTGTTAAAGGTATATTTCAATGGGGATTCAAACGACGTGGATTGCTCACAACCAATTTTGCAGAATCTGCAGGCTTTTACTCTACTGACAACCAAGTGCCTGCCCCAGACATTGAATTGACGTTTATCACTGGCATAGTAGACGACCACACTCGCAAGCTTCATCTTGGCCATGGCTACTGCGCCCATGCAACGCTGATGCGCCCAAAGAGTCACGGAACAATTAGACTAGCAAGCTCAGACCCTAAAGCCGACCCACTGATAGACCCTAATTATTTAGACGATAAAGATGATATGGCAAGACTTGTTAAGGGCCTGCAAAAACTTTTAGACATTATGGAGTCCAAACAATTTGACAGGGTTAAGGGTCGCATGGTTTACCCATTAGATCGTGACAATATTCCTCAACTGGAAGAATATATCCGTAACAATGCAGACACCGAATATCATCCAGTAGGCACCTGCAAGATGGGCCCTGATTCGGATTCAATGGCCGTAGTTGATGACCAATTACGCTTTAAAGGTATTGCCGGGTTAAGAGTTGTTGACGCTTCTATTATGCCGGCACTGGTGACAGGCAATACCAATGCCCCGACCATCATGATTGCTGAAAAAGCTGCAGACTTAATAAAGGCATCTCAATAACACTCAATACCTTTTCTATAATTGACCTATAAAAAAACCTGCGGCAGCAGGTTTTTTTTATGAGGTTTAAATCATGCTATTTAAATACAGCGAGTCGCTCGATGAATTAAGTAATGTAAATCATGCGACTGCCATTTAAGACCTGAATAAAGTTTTCTGACCAACTGTCGTTGCCAGCTGTCGCGCCGCTCATAAAAGCTAGGCTTAACACTCAGTGTTGTAAGGTCCGCCAAATACAGTTCAACCAAAAGTCGTTCATCAGTTGCAGCTATTTCTGGATACTGCTTAATCATATGCTCTATTTGATCACCTGAAATTGAGTGATAAATCTGATTAATTTTAGTGTTACTGTACTTTTCTAAGTACGATGGAACCGCTATTAAACCGATAACACCATACATCAGAATATCTCTGGCTTGCTTTTCGTTAGTTATGCAATTTGCCAGGAGGACAAGCTTACCGTTAACCACTTGGGCTGCGGCATCTTCGCTCATGCCCACTTCAGCACATGGAAGTACGATTGCTTTCATGCCTATTTGAAATTCACAGGGCGCTATCCAGCGCTTTACCGCTTCTAGATGGATTCCGCCAACTTTAGGCCGAACCTGTTGCTCATTAGCCGCCTCATGCTGATGCATCTTGATAAAGGCTTTTTTAATGGCTTCGATACTAAATTCTGAAACTTCGTCAATAAGAGCTGTACTATTCATAACCATTTCTCATTCTTAAGTTCTAGTAATTTTGAACCCTGAAGAAGAATATAACAAACCCAGTTACTGATTATGTGACTAAGATCTCGCCTACGTTGTGCGCCAGCTCTAAAAGAGCCTGTATTTTTACATCGAAAGTAATGACTGGGATCTTTAAGCGTTAAACTTGCGTGTATCATTTTGATTGAGCACTTAAAATAAAAGATAGGGTGACCGTAAGCGCATAACAGTCAAGCACCCTGAATCACCCCCAATTTTCATCAAAGCCTAAGCTTTTACACTGTCTCGAGTATTTATTTGGTCATACCAGCGCTTTAGGTTAACCAAGCCTTCATCCGGCTTTGTGCGTATAATCTTTGCAAAATCCATGGTCACAAACGCCGTAATGTCTGCAATACTAAAATCATTTCCTGCTATAAATTCTGAATGAGCCAGATGCTTATCTAGCAGAGAGAAGAACTTTGGCACAGATTTCACGCAAACCTCACCCCATTCTGATATCGGCTTCATTCGATCAGAAAAGTAACCACTGGTATGCTGAAAGCCCATACCCACCATGTTCATAAAATATATCTCACAGCGACGCTGCCACATCTCAATTACGGCTTGCTGCTCAGGCGTTACGCCCATTAGTGGAGTGCCTGGATATTTAGCTTCAAAGTAACGACAAATAGCAACCGACTCCGATAAATATGAGCCATCTTCCATTTCCATTACAGGTATTTTAGCGATTGGGTTTTTTGAGCGAAAGTCAGCACTTATATTGTCCCCCGCTTTTAAATCCACGTGCTCAAAGGTTACTTGATCAAGCAACCCCTTTTCAGCTAGAAACATTCTTACACGTCGTGCATTGGGTGCATTTTTTTCTTCGTATATTTTCATGAGTGGCTCTTGTAAGAATTATTGTTAGACTTATTTTTGTGCTCACAAACTACCCAATCATGCAGTCAAGGTCAAACCAAAGTGCCAATTAATGACTGCATCAAGTAACGGCTCCCGCTTTACACTCACAACAATTGCCACGCCAAACTGGCGCATAATAGCAAAGAAATTAGCTTTCTTTGGTCGGGGGTACGATCAGACCACTATTTTCAGTAGATGCATCAAACTCTACCAACTGAGCATTGACCTTATTAACCGCCTGAATTACTGCTGCAGGTGCGCGGCCCAATAATGATATTGCATCATTTACATAATGCTTATCTATAGTAGAAGGATTTATCCAGCCACCTTGAGCGGCAATTTCCACCGAAGATATATTCCCCATGACACTCAGTGTTGCCATGGTTTTACGGAATGTATGGGCACTTAATTTACCTCCCGAAATATTAGCCTGCTCCATCAGCATTTTAAGAATGATATTTACAGTATTGCGATGCATTTGAGATGTGTTATTCCGCATCTTGCCGCCACCGTCAAATGTCCGAAAAACAAAACCATTTTTTAGGTTATTCTCCGATAAATAGTGTCTTAGCCAGGTAGCAGGGCAAAACATACCTCCCGTGAACGGGATTACAGAGCGAATATACTGCTTGGTTTTAAATGGTGGTCTATTAATTATAATATTTGCCCTCGGCGCATCCAGATTCTGAAGCCAGCTTACTTCTAGATCTGCCAACATTCCGGCTCGGTAGCCCGTTATCAATGCAACGGCTGCAAGGGTTCGATCCCTTCTTGCCGAGACAGTGCCTGAGCGAACGCACAATAGAGCCTCAAAGCGAGCGGCCTCTTCAGGTGTCATATCGCGACTTTTCGTACTCCATATTTTATTATCTCGCTCAAGCCGATCCAGTTGAGCTACTTTTTGCACAACTCTAGGGTCCGCGGTGGGGTCGTCACCCCAATTTAAGGAATGCCATTTTTTAAGTGCCGCTAAATACACTCGTAACGAACTTACTCGTAATCGATCCACTCGATCAACAGCTCCACGTTCCTCGAGAAATAGTACGATTTGATAACCAGTCGATGGCAACCCCCCTCCCCAACGAACAAATTTATCCAGGCATAGCTCATATTGCTTCAATAATTCAGTCACCAGCACCCTTCTCCTGCGACTGATCGGACGGTGGTTTAGGGAGCCTGCTTATAATTAATGTTTCTATTGCTTTTGATCCATTAAGAACCTGTGTCTCTAGGCTGTTAATTGAGCGGTTAACAGTACCTGTATCAATAGCGTCAAGTTTCAACATTTCTTGCAGTTGAGTAGTCAGCTCTGTAAGGCTATCGGTTGGCGCAAGTGCTTGAGCCAGTGACTCTTTTATAAGTAATGAAAGATCAGTGTGCTCACCAAACCCACCAATGACCCTTGCCTGCTCTGTACTTATTCTTTGTTCGGCCAGTAATGATTTCTTTGTATCGCTTAAGCGCTTATTTAAGGATTTCCTTGAATGATTCAGCTCTGCAATTTCTTTCATTAATTGGTTTTGAATCGTTTGTCCGTGCTCAATGACAGACTGCTGGGTGTTGAGTCGCTCGCTATAGGCATTTACCAGTGTTTTATTAGCCTGCTTTTGACTCTCTAATTCAAGCAGTAGATCTTTGTTTTTCTGGTTCACACTTATTTCGGATGATTTAAATTTTTCATGCTCAGAGGCCATTCCCTTAATCGACTGGTGCAGACTAGCCTCTAACTTTAATTGCACGCCTAATTGATTTTTTTGATCTTCTATTTGAGATTGCATAGCAATTACGCGACCATTAAGAATGGCGTTTTCTTCGGTCAAGCGACCTACAATTAAGTCTGAATGCTCTTTTAGTGTTGATAGTTGATCTAAATAGTCATTCTCTTGCTCGATTAAATCAAGCTCAAGCCTACCCCTCACTTGTTTTTCAATTTGCTTTTTAAGCGCTGCAATAGCCGAGTCATCGCTGCCTTGTCGCTCCTTCAGGTATGGCCGTAAAGTCTTAAGTCGTGCTGCTACCTTATTGTTATCTCCACCCACAAGGTCGTAGACCTTTCTAACGGTAATGCTCTCACCTGTTTTATCTAGGATTAAACAAGCAAAGAATTCATTAACAGCCTGTTCTTCAATCGCTACCTCAAGTGGCTCAGGCAGGCTTGTGAAAAGAGCTTTAAGTCGACTCTGGATATTATGCTTAACGTTCCACTGATCTTTAAATTCCATCACACATACCGAATAACAAGTTATTTGGTATGTTATGTTATTTTTATGCCTTTTAATATATGTAAATCTAGAGTGCATAATACTCATTATGCACTCTAGATACTTATAGGAAGTAGCATGAAGATAGCCCGCAGAACCCTTAAAGCGACAAACCAAACAAACACCTAGAAGAAGCGACCCAAGTGAAACTGCCACGCCATTAGATAACCACAACCAGAACTCCCAACACTGCAGGAAAATATGGGCTTAGAGCACGATATCGAACGGAACCAAGGGTAAGTAAGAACATAGGAGATGGTACTTAGAAGACGACAACGGGCTTAAGAATCAAACCAGATGAAATACGGATGCGTAAAAAACCCAGCTATTATGGCAGCCGCTATCCAGAGAAGGAAAGAGAAGAAAGAAGATTCAGCCGAACCTAAAAACAACAAGGCACTCCAACCAGAAGAGCTTTCAGGCTGGAGCAATCAAAACAAGGCAATCCTACGCAAAATTCCTTCTGAATGGTGGTAAAGACTGAATCAACAAAGACCCATAACGCTTACTGATCACGCGCTTATCTAATAATGTAATCTTACCTGTATCCGTTTCGGTTCTTATTAAGCGACCACAAGATTGAATCAAGCGCACACTGGCATCAGGCACAGTAAGCTCCATAAATGGATTGCGCCCTTTAGATTCCAGCCACTCAGCAAGCGTTGCATCTACAGGGTCATCCGGCACAGAAAATGGGAGCCGAACAATTACCACATGCTGTAAAAAGTTACCGGGTAAGTCAATCCCCTCTGAAAAACTTGCTAAACCAAACAAAAAACTTGGCAAGCCATTTTCTATTTTTTCTTTATGCAAACGAATGACCTCCTGCTTAGAAAAGTCATCTTGAGTCATAACGTGATCAGCCAATTCATAGGATAAATTATACTTCACATCATTCATGACCCGTCGACTGGTAAACAAAACCAGAGTACTCTCGTCCTCTTTAAGGTGCTCAGCCAGTACTTCAGCTATTTTTTCGCCATATTCAGGACCACTACTTGGCTCAACCGCATTGCTCGGCACAACCAATTCACCAAGATTAGGGTAGTCAAACGGACTTTCGATAATTTCACTGTAGTTATCCCTGGCCAACCCAGACTTCATTCTAAAGCGATCAAAGGTTCCCAATGCTGTTAATGTAGCCGAGGTAACCACCGCTCCATACACTCTTGACCATAAATTTTTAGCCAGGAGTTCAGCCGCTAAAATTGGACTTGAATACAGACCGATATCATCTTCATATTCATTATTCACACGCTCTAGCCAGCGTGAAACAGGTGGATTGTCTTCAAAATCTCTTTGCGCATAACTCATCCAAAGCATACCTGCACTTTCAACTCTAGCCTGCAACATTCCAACAATCGGAAACCATCGCTCAGCATCAGACTTTTTATATTCACCGTCATCTTTTGCCATAGACGCTTTCAATGCATCTACAATTTTTTCAACATAGGCATACAGAGTGTTATGACTTTTATTAAGTTCACCCGCCATTTCAACAAGCTCGTCAGGAGCCAGACCCATTCTGAATCGATGCTTCTGGCGACCTTCTATTTCAGATTGATCACCTAAGTGATCCATCAGTAAATGCCTAACAAACCCTAACTTAGAATTAATCTCACCAATAATTTCAGGCATAGACGTCACAATCTGCAACAAACCAACAGGGGTGCCGCATTGCTTGCCCATAGTATCGACAGCTTTGGATATTTGCTTAAGCAGGTTTTCTTCCTGATGAAGCTTCACCTGGCCAGCAAAATGATTAATCGCCTTATCAGGCAAGTGATGCCCTTCATCGAAAACATAAATACTCTTACTAGGTTCTGGCAATATAGCGCCCCCACCCAGACTAATGTCAGCCATCACTAAGTCATGATTTGCAACAATGACATCCGCGTCTTCAAGTGATTTTCTAGCAGTAAAAAATGGGCAGGCATCAAAATGAGGGCATCGTCTATTACTGCACTCTCTATGAGTGGCCGTTACCATTTGCCAATCTTCATATTCAATTTGATCAGCCCAATTATCCCTATCGCCATCCCACTTACCTGCAGCAAAAGCATTTAGGAATTCTTGGTATAAGCCTTTTTGATCATCAGAGGCGTCAACACCACCAAACATATCCATGGACGCATCCTGCATCCTTTGATCTTGCATTTGTTGATCGAGTTTATGTACACATAAATATCGACCACGCCCCTTGGCCAAGGCATATTTAAATGTGAGCCCACTATGCTTAGCCACATCAGGAATATCTTTTTCAACCAACTGCTCTTGCAGAGCAACCGTTGCAGTAGAAATAATTATTTTTTTACCTAAATCTTCAGCCAGCGGGATAGTTGAGATTAGGTACGCAAGTGTTTTTCCTGTACCTGTACCCGCCTCTACAATGCACACTGGGTTACTAGAAGTACGATTACCTTCATCGTCCTCGGTGATATTACCCATGGTTTTAGCAATGGCCGCAATCATTTTTCGCTGGCCAATACGCGGCCTTAATGATTTAGCTTTAAGGATTTTACTGTAAGCGGCTTGTATCGCAGTTTTTGCGTCATTACTTAACATGTTTATTGGATACCCAGGTTATTCCTTTGGGTAACTCAACAAGTAAATCCCCTAGTGATATTAAAATGCCTTCAGCATTAATTTTTTCAATAATAATATCTGAATTAATGTAATCACCTTCGGCGTAAGTACCGCCATTAATAACCACCGAACTGTATGATGCCACACTGCTAAAAAGATGACTTTCGAGTGACAGGTTTGGTATTTGACTTAATTCGTTTTTAGTAAGCTCGGCCAATTGCTTTGACACCCTCTGGGTGATGCGCTCAACTCCAACCCCATTTGCATTCAATGCAGTAGGCGGATCATCAGCATAGGTAAGTTTTTTACCAGTTGGCTCGACTAAAACTTCACCCTCACTCAACTGATACCCCTGATTGTCAGGTGCTTTTTCCTGAATGCGTTTAGCTAAGTTGTTTTCAGTATGCTCACTAGGCACTTCTTTAATCAACTGTGATTGAGTAATCGCATAAGATTCCTGAACAAGCTGTTCACCTTCAGGCACAGCTCCTTCATCTACAAACAACTTCCAAGCCGTAGCAACTAAAAGAAAAACGACCAATAATACCAACCAAACGGGTAATGCAGACTGCACTTGAATTGTTGCCACTGAAGCACTCTCACCCCCCTCAGCTATACTTAGTCGCTCTTCTTCTGCCTTCTTAAGGGCTTTTAATAAATAGGACAAGCTACAAACCTCCTGCCGAGTTATCTAGCAACTCCAGCCCGGCCATAGTCTGACTACCAATCACACCATCTACCAGTAAACCGTACGTGCTTTGAAAACGCTTAACTCTTAACTCCAGCCCTTGATCGTATACCGAGGCATTTTGTACTGGTGCAACAGAGTGATTATTATTAGGCTCGATCACCTGCCAGGTTGAAATATCATCTTGCAGCTCAGCGTCATTACCACTTACCCATTCGTCCAGCACACTGCGAACCCAAAAAATTGATCCATGATAATCACCCACTTTTAAAGCAGCACCATTGATAGGGTTATCAAGAATAACTCGAACATCAATAAGATCATTGCCAGTCATACCATCACCTTTCAATGCCTGAGGAAATTTCACCGCTGATAATAACTGCCACTCACCTGAAAGATTGATCGCAATTTTATCAGGCCTACCGCTTATAAAGGATGAACTCCGCACTTTAAGAAGCTCGACAGGCAAAGAACCTTGCCAACAACCACTTACCTTATTGCAATTAAAAAGCTCTGCACTCAATTGCTCTGCCACACCTATTGAATACATGCTTGCCACTTTTTCTTTAACTGCATCGAATGCATTGTCGTCGCGTAAAGCATCTATTGCCAACACCGAAACAACCAGTAACAGCACAATCGTTTTTATATTAAAGTGAAAGTGAGCGTTAGACTCTGGTAGTACTTCTTTAGCTGCATTCCTAACGATCCAGGGACCAATTGAAGTTTGACCAGATGCATATCCTCCCATAAGGCTTCGGTCAGCAATTAAGTTTGCCAGCCTAGGGATGCCTCGACTCAGCGTATGCAGCATAAAGATACCAGCGACAGTGAATATTTTATTTTCACTGCCCGCAACTTTAATCCGATGTGATACATAAGATTTCATTTGAGTAAAACTTAACGGCTTAAGATGAAAGCGAGCCGTAAATCTCTGATTAAGCTGACGCATATTATACTGCTGAAGCCGAGCCTTTAGCTCTGGCTGCCCAAGCAGTATAATTTGTAAAAGTTTGTCTTGATGGGTTTCTAGATTTGTCAACAACCGAACAAGCTCCAATACTTGCGTATCAAGGTGTTGAGCTTCATCAATAATCAAAACACTATGACCACCTTTGGAATATACAGATAATAAAAATTCAGTTAACTTTTCTATTAAACTAAGCTCCCTGTCTTCTTTATTAAACACTACACCAAACTCTCTGCAAACAAGCTGAAGCATTTCCAAGCGATCTAGCTGAGGATGGAGGATTAAAGCAACTTCGGTATTTTCTGGAATATTGCTTAATAAAAACTTACAAAGCGTGGTTTTACCTGTACCGACTTCGCCAGTTAACAAAACAAAACCACCACGATGCAACATTCCATACTCAAGTGCAGCCAACGCTTCTTGATACTGACCACAGCCATACAAAAATTCTGGATTAGGGGCTATGGTAAATGGGCGCTGCTTAAGCGAAAAATGGTTTTCGTAAATCATAATAATTCTTTTATTAAAAAGCCCATTGAGTGCCTAATGATACCTGCCAATGATTCGCCCTATCATAGCGATAATCATCAAACGACCATTCTACCTTCAGCAACTCAGATTGATAGCCGATATTAAAAGCATTGTTGATAGCTTCAAAACCTAGATCTGCTTTTTTAACGTATACACGTACCCATAGCTCATCGTGACGCCCCTGATCAACGGCCTCTACAGAAAGCGCCATCTTTTGAAACTGATAGCGAGTGGTCAGCGCTGTAATAACTGGCATTGCTTGAGTTTCATAGATCTTCTGACTCGTAAATCGATTATCACAGCGAGAACTAGGGTTTGCGTAGCAACCTTTATGCTGATTAATTGGTGACCAATATAACCGGTAAAACACATCCTGCACTTTTAATCCGACAGTTAAACCGTCTATTATTCGATAATACAAGGAAAGATCGAAACTATGACCATACCCTGTTGCTGCTGGTGATTCCGTGTCGATTAAGCGGTCATCGCCGTACCGATAGTTTATATCCGTTTGAAAATTGTATGTGCCATCAGCAAGCACTTCACCAACACCCGTCAATCTAGCCGCTTGAACAAGGTTACCTATTAAGCCGTAAGCCCTCAGGTTTAATGCAAGCCGATCTGACAAATCATAATCATACTCAATAAACAGAGCCTCTGTAGAGTTACTATTTACCGACAAATCTAATTCATAAACACCTTCTGAGATGTCATTATTTTCTAATTTACCGTAAAACTCAGCCGTTCTAGGTGAAAAGTCTATGTACTGATTAATCCGTTTTTCGACACCAAAAATTACATTATTTTTTAATTTAAACCAGCTGCCCATGCGTGCTTGGCCATAAGCATAATCCCCACGAGCTGTAGACTTCCAGCTCCCTATTGCATCACCCAACATTGCCGCTGGACTATTAAGCTTCGCATGAATGTAAAAGCCAAGCTGTTCAGCTTGGCTTTTACTTGTGATCAATAACATAAGGGCCAGAATGGCCAGTATTATTTTTTTCTTCACAGCAACTGCCAAGTTCCATCTATGTAGCGTATAACGTACAAATCACCTTCTTTACGCAAACTTCCAAGTAATTGCCCATCGTAACGAATAACCGCAAGCGCACTATTATGAGATGGGTTAACCGAATTCTCTTGGTCTGCGTAATCAAATCCAAATACTGTCATAGCAATATTAGAATCATCTTGAATATAATAAACCAAAGCATCTTGCTCAGTAGATGACTGACCCACAGCCAGCCAAATAGAGTTATCACCATAAGGAATCAAGCTATCTACACCAATTAACGAACTCGAATTGCCACCAATGTAATCATGGGTTAATGAGAAGCCCATTGTTACGTTTTCAAGATCTGGGGCTGCTCCATTAAAAATCATAAGAGCCGTTGACCTAGCTTCATCAGACTCATCAAAAAAGCGTGATATTAGACTCAGATAAAAACTTTCAATGCCTAAATATTCAGGTGTTTCTAGTGTAATTGGGAATGACTGGTCATTTGTAAAACTTCCACCCAAGCCTGAATAATCAATTTCATAAACACCCCTCCCATCAATTTTAACCTTATCGATACACCCATTATCCTTAAGCCAATCAAAGGCCTCTACTACTGTTGAAGAGGTTTCAGAAAACTCAGTTCCGCAACCCAGCGAACTTAGAGACAAGGCTGATTGACAACCCCAAGCATCTCCTACTCTAGTGCACTGGCGAGCTAAATAAGATGTTTCAGTTGATGCAGATTTAAAAATAACCAAGGCCGTTTCCCCGCCTGGATATTCCAAAGTTCCTAAACTGGCACTCTCGATATATGAAAGTGCCAACAACTCTTTAAGTAAGTCGTATTCACTTGTCCACGTAGAGTAACCCTCACGATCAAAAAAGGTCACCCCTTTATCTCCCGATAATGTCTGAGAAATTATTGCACCAGTAGATCCGTCTCTCGCTATATTAGCCGGCAAGGTAAACCACCCTCCCTGATCGGAAATAAATCCAGAGGCATCTCCATTATCATCAAGATTCGCATATTCTTTAAACGCCACGCTATCAATATTCATTTCGATATCGGGAAAACGTGTCGGGGAATAATAAGTATCTGCATTTTCACTATTAAGTGTAAAACGCAAATCCATTGCATCACCCAACCCTGACGCTGCCGAAAACTTACCTTCTATATTCACAGAAAAAATATTGAAATGATAAGGGGCTGAAGGTGTATCAATTAACTCAACTTGGTCTTGCGTGCCTATAAGAACCGCATTAAACGCCGTTGTATTAAACTGATATTCAGGCGTGGTTGTAGATGCTAATTTTAAATTTGGAACGTTAACATCAATGCGAATAACACTTGAATCAACATTTGTGGCATTAACACTGTTCAACCAAAAAGAAATCGATGGCTTTACGTCGTCAGAGTTAAGTAATTCAGTACTTCCTTCTGAAGTCAAAATAGACGCATCTGTAAAGTAGAATGTTTTTTTATAAATACCATCCTCTTCTGCATCATCAATTTCTCCAGATAAGTTAATTGACTCATAGTCGTACAAAGCACCATCAAGCATCAAACCAGTAAGATTGACTGCTGAAAATAAGCCTTTACCGTCCGCATCAAACACCGCTTTACCACTCAAGTCATGACCAGCATCACACCCACTACTTAAAGCACACCCCAAAGCATATTCGGCTGTTTTAATCATGGGTTTAAACAAAGCTCTCATTGCAGGGCTAAGTTTTTGATTGTAGAGCGCCCATTTATCTTCCATATCTGTAATTTCTTTTGCGACATCATCATCAAAAAAGACAGAATATTGCACTTCCACATCAGGACTAACACCCGTATCACCCTCAAGATTCAATGCCCAGGCTTTAACTTTGTCGACCAACTCCATAGCTTTAACTATTTTAGCATTTGTATCGGCATCATAAACCACTTGTTCAAATGGGATAATGATTGCTGAGCCAGCATTTAAATCATTTAAATAAGCTGTAAATTCTACAGCGGCAGCCGCGAGTGCACTGTTACTTTTATTATTAGCGTCATAATCATTTTTAATGTCTGTCACAGCTTGAAATAATTCGGTGACATCTAAGTCATCTACATTAGCGGCAATATAAAAACTGCCGTCGTGTTCAAGAAAAGATTCAACCCACCAATCTAAAACATCCACGATACTTCCAGGAGATTCAACGCCTTCAGTCTCAAACTTTTGCAGAGCCATGGATATCAAGCCATGTTTTGTAGATTCTATTTCAGTAGCCGAATCAGTGGCCGAAAAGCCTTCATACCAAGGCGTGGTATTCACATGCAATCCAGTTTTTAATAAGAAAAATTGTTTAACACGATGATTGCCTTCGTAAATAGTTTCAGGCGTTAATACATTATTTTTAAGAATGGTCCCTAGACAACTACTAGCGTCACTGTCATCACAAGAAGAGCCGTCCGAAACTGATTGATTAAAGGCTTGCTTGACTGCCAAGTGTGTAACGGGAGTAATATTAAACTGCTCTAAACCTGTGACAGAACTAATTGCCCCCCACATTTCAAAATCAGAGGGTGCATCATACCAAGCACCGTACTCAATCAAATCACCTGCACCGTCTTTTTTACAACCACTTGGCAAAACACATTTAACCTGAGTTCCGCTCGTTTCGTCATAACTGGCAATCGCGATTAAGCTACCTGTGTAAGCTCCTTGAATAGCCGCTGAAAACTGACCAAGTTCGTCCGTGTAATAACTGTCACCATAAAAAGAGCCGTCATCTTGTCTTTGTGCCTGACCATATTGATCAACGCCCACAAACTGAACTTTTGCATTTTTTACATTGCCAGCCCAAACAGTGCCCGTAAAATCAATATTAGCAAGCGCACCTGAATTATTAACAACACCGTTATCACAACCCGCTAATACGAGAAAAATTATCGACAATAAGGATTTATACATATTACTACCTAGCAAAACTTTTTATTATTTTTAATGGCTATCTATGCTGCGCCAACTTCTCTGACTCTTCAGCGATCAATGCTCTCATCCATTGATGAGATGGATTATGATGCAACAAAGGACTCCATGCCATCTTCAATTCGAACGCAGGAATATCATAAGGTGCATCAACCATCGTTAAGGCACCTGTCATAGCTTGCATGCGTGCTACTTTTGTTGGCAGCGTCGCAATCAAGTCATTATTCATGGCCAATAGCGCTGGCATTTGATAATGCCGAGTAAATACACTGATATTTCTCTTAAAGCCTGCCTTTAACAAGGCCTCGTCAACCCAGCCAAGCTGCATTGCCTTATCTTTAGAGGGATTCACACCCGTTCCAACACCCATTCCGGTTTTACTTACCCATATATGGTTAGCCTTTAGATACCCTTCTAGGCAAAAGTTCTTCAAAACAGGGTTATTAGGATTAACTAGGCAAGAAAAATCGTCTCTCCATAAAGTTTTCTGGTGGAAAGACTGAGGAAGCTGGTCGAATCGGTTAATGGCCATATCCACCTTACCCTGCTCCACATCTTTGTAGGTAACATCTGACGGCGTCAAGAAATCCAAAATAACGCCTGGAGCTTCACGCCTAAGTCTTTTCACCATAGCAGGAACAAGGGTTGCCTCGGCATAGTCACTCACCATAATCCTAAAAACTGCTTCACTGATGTCCGCTTCAAATTTACCCGTTGGCTGCACAGCACTGTCTACTTCAGCAAGAATATTTCGCACTAAAGGCTGTAACTGTAATGCCCTTTCTGTCGCAGACATTCCGTCACTTGTCCGCACCAACACAGGGTCGCCAAACAACTCTCGCAGTCTTTTTAAGCCGTTACTCATAGCTGGCTGAGTGATTCCAAGGGCTTGCGCGGCCTTAGTCACGCTGCGCTCTCGAAGCAATACATCTAGATAGATAAGCAGGTTTAGATCAAAACGGTCCACATTCACCTCATGAATACCCATTATAAGGGCTATAAATTAGAGAAATTATCATAAAACCCGTAAGATGCGCGAGTCATTTAAGAGGCGTGCCTCAATAAAGCTGCTATTTTTAATTTCGGCTTTACGACAATTAACCCTAATTTTTAAGGATTGGACATATGTCAGCTATTCAAGACGACATCAAATCTATCTCAGCTGCACAAGAAGCTGCTCGCTTTTCTTGGGATATCACCCCTGAATCAGCTGCTCGCATGCGTGCGCAGAACAAATTTAAAACTGGCCTAGACGTTGCTCAGTACACTGCAGATATTATGCGTGCTGACATGGCTGCTTTTGATGAAGACAAAACTAAGTACACTCAGTCTTTAGGCTGCTGGCACGGTTTTGTAGGTCAGCAAAAACTGATCTCTATCAAAAAGCATTTCGGCACTACAGATCGTAAATACCTATACCTTTCAGGTTGTATGGTAGCTGCATTACGTTCTGAGTTTGGCCCTCTTCCTGACCTATCAATGCACGAAAAAACTACTGTAGCTTCACTTGT
>JAWUVN010000047.1:0-12583 GCA_034112345.1 Bermanella sp.
AGGACCATACGGTTTTATGCTTGATCATTACAATGTTAATTGTGAACAGGCTACTGAATTAACAAAAGCCGGTGTATATATGGATATGTACCATAAGGGATACAAGGAAGCTAAAGTGTCTAACGGGTTCAATGACCTCCAAATAAATGTAACAAGGCAATGTTGCGGAACTCCGTGGGCTGTCACCTTGTTTGCAAAGAGCACGCAAACAAGCCGCCATCCCACTCCGTCCGTAAATTGCGGAGTTAGCTCTCTTGGATAGATTATGGGTTGGTTAGCAATCGGGTTTTATATACTTCTTTCCTCGCTCATGCCCCTAGGTATGTTCTGGGTGTATCTAATGGCACTCAAACAAGGCCTTATTAAGAAAGATGATGCTGACTGGTGTGTTCTTGCAGACGATATTGAAATTAAAATTATTAAAAATAAAAAAATAAAATCTGTAATTCCAACCAGTAGCATTATTAAAGCAAAGTATGCTTATGATGATGGATGGACAGAATCAAAATTTGTTGAAGATGCTCTAAATCTATTTGACTCCAGTAATCGACTTATTGCCAAGTTCCCTAAGACAGCGAATGGGTTTAAAGAAGCTTATAACTTAATAGAGTCCAAGGGCATAAAAATTAACCGGTGCGTAGTAGATGCGCCATCATTTATAGATTAAAGAACTTACAAAGCCAGTATGCAAAGTCATTCATTAGGACTGGCTTCCAGAGATTTTTTGTGTGGCCTTGGCTCATTAATCGCCTATTTAAAATAGGCGATGGTTAGCTATTGACGGTATTCAGGCTATAGAAAACTGACAGTAACCTGATCCTTGTCATTTAAGTCTGTTTTATTCAGGGTTCCTGTTTATCCCCATAGCGTAATAGATGCCATGTAAGTGATATGATCATTTACTTGATGTGAGTTAATGCAGATAGTATGACTCGGCAGTTTAAGTCTATATAGAATATTCGATAAATTTAAGTGTATCAGGAGCATCAAGTGTTCATATTTGAGTGGTTGAATAACCAGTTACTGAAAATGGAATGGTTATCTTGGCTGGTTCGTATTTTAGTAGAGGATGTATTCGGCTTATCACTGGCCACAGCCACTGGAGCCAGTGTTCATTTTTTCATTTACGATGTGATTAAAATATTCATCTTACTTGCGGTGCTTATTTTCAGTGTGTCTTGGGTGCAGAGTTATTTTCCTCCTGAGCGCACTAGAAAAATTCTAGGTAAAATGAAAGGCTTTAAAGCGAACTTAGCGGGTGCATTAATGGGCACTATTACGCCTTTTTGTTCGTGCTCTTCTATTCCATTGTTTATTGGCTTTACCAGTTCGGGTTTGCCACTGGGTGTCACCTTCTCATTTTTGATTTCTTCTCCTTTGGTTGATTTAGCATCTGTGATTCTGCTTGCCAGTATTTTTAACTGGTCGATTGCTATTGCTTATGTTGTGGTAGGTTTAGTGCTTGCAGTGATTGGCGGCACCATTATTAGCAAAGCAAATATGACCCAATATGTAGAATCTTTTGTATTGAACAGTCCGGTGCTTGATATGCCTCAAGCTTCGCTGAGCCGAAGAGATCGGTTTGATTTTTCAGCCGCGCAGGTGGCCGATATTTTTAAGCGAGTTTGGTTTTATGTTTTGATTGGCGTAGGAATTGGGGCGGTTATACATAATTGGTTACCAGAATCTTGGATTACAACGGTGCTTGGCGAAGATAAGTGGTGGTCAGTATTGGTTGCCACACTGATGGGAATACCGATGTATGCTGATATTTTTGGAACACTGCCAATTGCCGAGGCGTTAGTTGGTAAAGGCGTGGGGCTTGGAACGGCATTGGCCTTTATGATGGCGGTTACCGCTTTATCACTGCCTTCATTTATCATGCTTAAAAAGGTGATTAAAGCGCCGTTGTTGGTGCTGTTTGGCGGAATTGTTACCGTTGGTATTATCATCATCGGGTTTATTTTTAACGCGTTTGCCTATTTATTAGTCTGAGAGGATGTTTATTGTGATCATTAAAGTTTTAGGTTCAGGATGCAGTAAGTGCAAAACACTGACAGAAAATACCCAAGAAGCATTAACACATTTGGGCTTGCAGGCAGAGATTATAAAGGTCACGGATTATGTTGATATAGCCGCCCATGGTGTTATGTCGACACCAGCATTGGCGATTGATGACAAGGTGGTATCCGTAGGAAAAGTGTTGTCGAGTGCAGAGATAGAAAAATTACTGCAGTGATATGAATAGCATGGTGTATCAGACGTTTTGTGTGCTGATTCATGTAAGTCAGATTTGAAACGTTGCATAAAAAAAGGCGCTACTTCTCAGTCGCGCCTTTTTTATTTTTAAGTGTTTTGAATTATTTCAGTTCAATCCAAGTGGTTTTCAACTCTGTGTAATCATCCATGGCATGCAGCGATTTATCACGGCCATTGCCCGATTCTTTAAAGCCACCAAACGGTACCGTTATGTCACCACCAAAATAGTTATTCACACCCATGGTGCCGGTGCGAACCCCTTTGGCGACTTTAAGGGCGGTATTGATGTTCTGGCTCCATACTGCACCCGCTAAGCCATAAGGCGAGTCGTTGGCAATGCGAATGGCGTCGGCTTCGTCTTTGAATTTGATCACTGACATGACAGGGCCAAAGATTTCTTCTTGGGCGATTTGCATGCTGTTGTCTACGTTGGCAAAGATGGTGGCTTCGTGGAAAAAACCGCCACTTTCAGATTGCGTGGCATGACCGCCCAATACCAATTTTGCCCCTTCTTGTTTGCCTATTTCAACGTAGCGCTGAATGTTATCCAGTTGGCTTTGGTTGATGATGGCGCCCATCAGGTTGTTTGTGTTTAGGGTGTCGCCTTCTTTCCATGCTTTGGCATGTTCAATGACTTTTTCTAAAAAAGTATCGTAGATGGATTCTTGCACCAGTAGTCGAGTGCCCGCTGTGCAGGTTTGACCGCTGTTATAAAAACCCGCTACGGCGGCCATTTCGGCAGCGGCTTCTAGGTCGGCATCGGCAAATACGATGTTGGCGCTCTTGCCGCCTAATTCCAGAAAAGTACGCTTTAGATTAGATTGACCCGAATACTGCTGCAGTAACTTGCCCACATTGGTTGACCCTGTGAAGGTTTGGCCATCTACATCTGGGTGCAATGAAATGTGTTTGCCCAAATTAATGCCATCACCGGGTAATACGTTTAGTACACCGTTTGGTAAGCCCGCTTCGGTAGCCAGTTGCGCTATGCGCAATGCGGTTAATGGGGTTTTTGGGTCTGGCTTTAGAATAACCGAGTTACCTGTTGCAAGTGCTGGGGCTAACTTCCACGCGGTGGTAGATAATGGGAAGTTCCAAGGCACGATGGCGGCTA
Organism: Bermanella sp.; assembly: GCA_034112345.1. Classification (GTDB taxonomy): domain Bacteria; phylum Pseudomonadota; class Gammaproteobacteria; order Pseudomonadales; family Oceanobacteraceae; genus Bermanella. Next base: position 3,374 of record JAWUVN010000047.1, read on the forward strand.
TCACACCCAAAGGTAGTCGTGTGACTAGGGCAATGGTGTTGTGTGCCGTAGGTGCGATTTCTTCATAGACTTTGTCAGTGGCTTCGGCGGTCCAGCGAATGGTGTTTACGGCGCTGGGTACGTCAATGCCATAGGTGTCGGATATTGGCTTACCTGCGTCTAGGCATTCTAATAATGCAATTTCTTCTAGGTTGTCTTCTATTAACTGGGCCCACTTTAATAGAATGCCTTTTCTGTCGGCAGGTGCCATTTCAGACCAGATGCCGCTTTCGAATGCATCGCGGGCTATTTGAATGGCTAGGTCGGCATCTGCTGGGGTACAGTCGGCGACGTAAGTAATCACTTCGCCATTAGACGGGTTAATAGTGGGTTCTGTTTTTCCACTAACCGAATCAACATTTTTACCATTGATGAATGCTTGCTGTGGGTATTGGGTGGTTTTGGCTTTGGCAGCCCAATCAATGCTGTTTACGTCTGTCATAAATGCTCTACTCATTATGGCGATTGCAGTCGTGGCTGCATCTAAACTGGGGTTATATTTAACGATAGTGCAAGCATGTGCAACCAGCGTCTATATAGCCGGGGGGGTATGGGCTTGGTGTTTGATTGGAATAATACGGGCAGGTGTGCGGATTTTGTTTACTTTTGTTTGTAATATTTTAGTGATTTAATTAATAAAGCAGCTAGGCGTATATGGCCTAGGCTTTGTTTGAATGGAGATGGCATGCATCAATATATTGTGAGTTATCTGGGTGGAGATCAGCCTTCAAGCCCAGAGTCAGGCAAGGCCCATTTTACTAAATATCAGCAATGGATTAGCTCGCTGGGCGATGCGGCTATTAAGCCCATGGTGCCATTTAAAAATGTACATACAGTAAAGCCAGATGGCTCTGCCATTTCAGGAAGCGCAATGAAAATGAGCGGGCAGACAATTTTACAAGCTGAGTCTATTGAGGCGGCGTTAGAGTTGGTGAAAGATTGCCCATTTTTAACCATCAATGGCTCATTAGAAGTGGCCCAGGTGGTTGAGATGCCTAACTGATATGAAGTGTTCTGTTTTTATCGCCTTGAGCGTAGATGGGTTTATTGCTCGTATAGATGGCAATATTGATTGGCTGCAATCATCGGGTAATCAAGTCGTAGATTTGGGGGCAGATGCTGATATGGGGTTTGGCGAGTTCATTGGCTCGGTTGATAGTATTATCATGGGGCGCAATACCATGGAGATGATTTCGGCTATGAATTTAACCGACGATCAATGGCCTTACGGAACTCTGCCGTTGTTTGTTTTAAGTAATAGCCTTACGAAATTACCTGACAATATGATGAATAAGGCCACGCTTGTCTCAACCGATATTCAAACCTTGATGCTAGAGTGTAAAAGCAAGGGGCTGAAGCATGCGTACATTGATGGGGGCAAAACCATTCAGTCATTCTTGAATTTAAAGCTAATTAATCAGATAACATTAACCCGAGTGCCTATACTGTTAGGACAAGGTATTCCATTATTTGCTGAAAGTAGTCGAGACATTAACCTTGAAAAGGCTAGGGCTAAGGTTTTTAAGAATGATTATGTGCAAGAAATTTACGATACTAGGTATGATTAAGGGCATATGAACGGGGTAGGGGGACACCTTTACTTGAAACTTCTGATATTATTCAACGTATAAATAGTCAGCATTGTTTTAATCGATAAGAATCAATCGGTATATAGATAGCCTTAATGGACGGTTCAGCTGATATCTTACATATGGAATAAAGAATACGTTTATGGATCGAATGAATATCAAATTACGAGAACATCGAATGTTAACTAGGTCATTACTTGGCTGTGTATTATTTTGTTTAAGTTTACCGTCATTTGCATTTGGGGAATGGGAATTCTCTGGATTTGCTTCAATTGGCGCAGGTAAGCTTGATCAAGAAGATGTGCGTTACATTGATTTCACCGATGAGTGGAGCATGAATTCTGATAGCGTGCTGGGTTTGCAGGCACAGGTCGAAATCTCGGATCGTTGGTCGTTTATTTCTCAAGTGGTGGCAAGCGGCACAGACTTTACGCCTGATGACCCATATACCCCAAAATTAGAATGGTTCGTTTTAGGCTATCAAATTAGTCCCAGCATGCAAATGCGCATAGGTAGAATACGAGCGCCACAATACCTCTATTCAACCACATTAGAAGTGGGTTATACCTATCAGTGGGTTCGCCCATCACAAAATGCTTATCCATTATTTTTCTCTCCCTTTAAGCACTTAGACGGCATCGATTTCTCTCAAAACTTTTCGTTGAATGATGTGGATTTGGGTTATCAAGCCTATATAGGGCTTACTGAAGGGGAATATGAAGGTACCTTTGCCGAGTCGGAATATACGTTTGGCGGTAATTTATATGCTTCGTGGTCAAACTTCAGTGTTCGAGTGAGCGGTCAGCATTTGAAGGCATCGATTGAATCCTCAGGGTTTGATGATTTTGTTGCAGGGTATCAAGGTGTGGCTGCCACACTAACACCAGGCTCAGACGCAGAGCAGGCATTTTTAACGGTGGCTGATTCATTTGATGTTAACGGGCAAAAAGTAAATTACCTTTCTCTGGGTTTAACTTGGGGGCTAGGTGATTGGACATTGGAATCTGAAATTTTAAACTTCCGCAGTGAAGATCGAAACTATTCTAATGATGCCGACGGTTATTATGTGTCTGCTGCTTATCAATGGGGTGATGTTTCACCGTATGTCATGATTGGTGAATACCATAATCGTTTAAGTGACGATATTAAAAACAAAGCAATGGCCACCGAACAATATATAGCTCAAGGTGTAGCTCCCAATGTTGATGAATTACGAGCTAAAACAGTTGCCGTGATGGGTTTATTTAACGTGAATCAAGAAACCATTACCCTAGGGGTGCGTTATGACTTTCACCCGCAAGCCGATTTTAAGTTTGAAGTGGAATATTTTAATTTCTTAAATGACAGTTATGGTAATTTCTACCCTACAGATATGTTTGAGAAAGGGCGCACAGCTGTTTTAACAAGCTTTGTGATTGATGTGGTGTTTTAGTATGAAGCACTTAAATCGATATGTTATTTATGCTGTTCTTGGCCCCTTGCTAGGCTTAGGAGTGAGCTTAACTGCACAGGCAGAGTTAGCGGTGATTGTGCACCCAAGTAACCCTGTGACTGAGCTTAGCCAAACCCAAGTGCAAAAACTATTCTTGGGTCGCTCTTTGATGTTTCCCAATACAGAAACAAAGGTGTATTCCATCGATCAAGATGAGAGTAGCCCTATCTTCAAGCGCTTTTATGAAAAAGTGATTCAGATGAATGTGAGTAAACTGAAAAAGTATCGTGCGTATTACTTGTTCAGTGGACGAGGGCGCTTACCGCTTTCTTTGGATAATACTAATGAAGTGATTGATAGGGTGTCTAGAACAGAAAATGCCATATCGTATGTTCATTTAAAAGACACATCAGACAAGGTTAAAGTTGTTTATACCATGCCCTGATTGAACACATGAAGGTTGTTGTTTATCACGGCTGACATATGATTTGATTAATTAAATAGATATTTGTTCATGGTAGTTCTGAGTTTCCCCAGTGACACTGGTTTTTTCAGGTAGTCATCCATCCCTGCTTTAAGACATCTTTCACGATCCCCTTCCATCGCATTTGCAGTTACCGCAATAATGGGAATATGCATTCCTGATTTCTCCAGTTTTCTGATCTTTTTAGTGGCATCAAACCCGTCCATAACAGGCATTTGGCAATCCATTAAAACAATTGAAAATGTATTTTCTTTGAATAATTTAAGTGCTTCTCTACCGTTCATGGCCGACCTAGGTTTATAGCCCATTTTTTCAACGAACGATTTTAAAACTAATTGATTCACTTCGTTATCTTCAACAATTAATACATTTACAACTTGATTGCTGTCGTGCTGATAGTTTTGTCTCGCTTGAGGCATATCTTGTTGTGAACAATTGACCGCTTCAAATTCAAATGTGACTTCAAGCCCTCCTTGGTCTCGATTGCAAATACGTAAACCACCATTCATGGCTGTTGCAATGCTGGCGCACATAGGAATACCAATTCCAATACCTTGATGCTGGCGGCTGAAGGAACCATCTATTTGATGAAAGGGCTCTAACACATCTTTAATTTTATTTTTTGGGATACCCGGCCCATCGTCTTTAACGCTAATGGAAATAACTTGGCAATCATGTTTTTTATTATTGGGCTTTGCAGACACGAAAATATTAATGATGCCTTGATTAGAAAATTTAACAGAGTTGCCAATAATGTGTCTAAGGGCATGGGCAAGACGTTGCTCATCCCCGATGAGTGTGCAAGACGATGTGATGGCATCATCGATCTCAAGATGTAAATCAATGCCTTTAAGTTGGCACTCGTTATTAAATGATTGAATGATCTCTGTGATTACTGGCTTTAGTGTAAAAGGCAGCTGAGCCATATTAATATTGCCAGAAACCATGTTGCTAAATTCGAGTATGTCGTCGACGGATGAACAGATGGTTTGCTCAGAAGACTTACAGGCTTCAAGCAACTCGGTTTGTTCCTTGGTAAGAGAAGTTGATTCTAAAAGGGATAAAGCGCCTGAAATTCCATTGATAGGCGTTCTTAATTCATGACTCATTGTGTCTAGGAATATTTTTTTCAGGTGGTTACTTTTGTTAACTGCGGCGATAACCGTGACCGATATGGTCCAAGCTAGAATCACCAGCCCTATAATCAGTAAAGCCCCTAAAATGGCACCAATTTTATTTGCCCATACGATCTCGCTACTAGTGTAGGCCATGGCATTTACGTAATCTTGCTTTCGATACTCGATCAATTGGTCAACATCTGCGATTAACAGGTTACGTTGTTTATTGACTTCTAAAATTTCAGTTTCGTATTTTCTAGAGTGTTCTGGGTTTTTGATCAGTAAGTTGGCTACATCCCGTGAAGACAAATAATAATCATCAAAACTTTTGGTAAGGTCGTGGGTAAATGATCGAGTGGTGCGATCTATCCGATTGATATCATTGATATGGGTTAAAAAGGTATTGGCGTATTCAAGTGTTTCGTCTAATAAAAAATAATTCTCAAACACCAGCGCCGTTGAAAATGCTGAGTGGACATTTTCTACATCACCCTTGAGCATTAAAAGTGTTTCTAGTACCGGCATTTTCACGGTTTGTAATTCGGTAATACGGCGTTCGTGATCGTTGGCCACCGATACATTGAATTGCACGTAGCCAAAAAAACTGATGCCACCAATCAGGGCGATAAGCATAATATAAAAACGGATTTTTACATTTTGAGAGTGGTTGTTCATTAAATAAGATGCCTTATCTTAATATTACTCTGTAATCATTCTCCTTTTGTTTGAAGAATAATCAGTTTTAAGTAATACAATAAATAAAATACGCTTTTAACGGCTTGTTTTTATTGGATTTAGAATAGCAGAAATGTACCCGTTTGAGAGTGCTTTATCCGATTAATTTGCGTTTAAGAGTTCCTCTAAATACGCATCTAAAATCAGGTTGCTAACGGCCCCTTTCCGAGTGACTGACGAGAAGTGTGTGTTGAAACTACGGGTGTGTTCGCCAATGGCTCGAATTTTATCTTGAGTGACCCAGCGTTCGGCTAGATGTGTGGGTAAAAAACCAATGAACCGACCGGTTAATATCAAAAAGGCGATACCCTCACGGTCAGTGCTGGTGGCGGTTGCATTCAACATGGTTTGCTGGCGTTTAATTTCAGCTGGTTGTGGGGAGCTTGGTAATACTGCGTCATATTGGTTTAACGCTTGATCACTTAGGCTGGCTAAGTCTTGGTCAAAAAGCGGATGAGTATCGCTGCAATACAGCAGAGACTTTTCTTTGTACAAGGCTTGGTAATTTAAACCAGGCAAGGTTCGCAAGTCGGGTATGACACCAACATGCAGTTTTCCATCTAATAAGGCGGTTTCAATTTCGTTGGGGGGCATCATTCGAATGTTAATGATCACACCTGGTGCTCGGTGTTTTAAAGTGCTTAATGCTTGAGTGATTCGCATTTGCGGAATGGTCACCATGTTATCGGTGATGCCGATATTCAGTTCGCCTTTTAATTCGGTGTTAATGGCATTGATTTGAGACTTGAAGGTTTCAAGGCTAGATAACAATTGAAGTGCGGATTGATAAACTTGCTCTCCATGTGCCGTTACCGAAAATCCTGATCGCCCTCGTTGGCATACTTTCATATTCAATAAAGATTCCAGCTCATTAATGGCTAGACTGATAGCAGGCTTACTTATGTTTAGCTCGACTTCGGCTGCTGAAAAGCCACCTGATTCGACCACCGTTTTAAATATGCGCAGCAAGCGTATATGAGCATCACCCAGTTGCCTTGGGAGTAGGTTTTTATTTTGGCTACGGGGATTTGCCATGGAGTTACAACCTTATGCCAGTGTATTCATTTTTGTGGGTGGCCTTAATAAAGGCGATTAATCGGCTGATATATTGCGATATTCACTTAGTTAAGTAAATAGTTAACTAAAGTTAAATAATATTGAATTTATTTAACCTGATATCAGGTAGACAATCAGGCTCATACATATAAACAAACACATATAAACAAACACATAGAACAGAGATGGGGGGCGCTGCTAAATGGCGGCGAGCCCTGAATCGAGGCTAATACAATGAGTCAGAAACCAAATCCTGCTTATGCAGGCCTTAGCCAAGCCCAGCTTGATGCCCACTGGATGCCATTTACCGGTAATAGGCAGTTCAAACAAGACCCTCGCATTATTGTGAGCGCTGAAGGTAACTACTATACCGATGCCTTGGGCCGCAAAATATTTGATGGTTTATCAGGTTTGTGGACTTGCGGTGCAGGCCATGGTCGCCCTGAAATTACAGAAGCCATTGCCAAGCAAGCTAAAGAGCTGGATTACTCTCCAGCGTTTCAATTTGGTCACCCTAAGTCGTTTGAGCTTGCACACCGTATTACTGAATTGATGCCTGATGGTTTGAATCGCGTATTTTTTACGGGATCAGGTTCTGAGTCGGTTGAAACTGCGCTAAAAATTGCCCGTGGGTATTGGCGTAAGATGGGGCTGCCAGCAATACCGCGATTTATTGGTCGAGCAAAAGGCTACCACGGTGTTAACTGGGGTGGCATCAGTGTGGGTGGTATCGCAGCTAACCGTGCATTGTATGGACAAGGTATTGAAGCTGCGCACTTACCCCATACTATTTTAGCTGAGAATGCATTCTCGAAAGGTATGCCAAAAGAAGGTGCTTACCTTGCCAATGAACTTGAAGCCATGATGGGCATTTATGATGCTTCAACGGTTGCAGCTGTGATTGTTGAACCCATGGCCGGTTCTGCGGGCGTGATTCCGCCACCTGTTGGATATTTGAAGCGTTTAAGAGAGTTGTGCGATAAACACAATATATTATTAATTTTTGATGAAGTGATTACTGCATTTGGTCGTATGGGTTCAAAAACCGGTGCGGAAGAATTTGATGTGGTGCCGGATATTATGACCACCGCTAAGCAGTTAACAAACGGTGTGGTGCCAATGGGAGCCATGATCGCAAAGCAAGAAATTTACGATACCTTTATGGAACAAGGTGGCCCAGAATATATGTTAGAGCTGCCTCATGGTTATACTTATTCAGCGCATCCTGTTGCTTGTGCAGCAGCATTGGCATCATTGGATATTCTTGAGAAAGATGAATTGCCAGCACGAGTGAAAGCCATGGCTCCACAGTTTGAAGAAATGCTTCACAGTCTAAAAGGCAGTAAGCATGTTACGGATATCCGTAATTACGGATTTGCAGGTGGCATTACCATAGAAGCCAAAGATGGGCAGCCAGCACTGCGCCCATATGAAATTGCCATGAAGATGTGGGAAAAAGGATTTTATGTACGGTATGGCGGCGACACCATTCAATTAGGTTTGCCATTCACCACTGAACTTTCAGAAATAAGCAGCGTTATTAATGCGCTGGGTGAAACACTCAGTGAAGTGGATTAGAAGATTGTAAGCACCATCATACAAAAAAATTAACAATCAAAAAAATATATTTAGTAAATTACAAATACATTAAAATTTTTAAGAATTTAAAAGGAAATCAATATGACACTAGTAGTTGGCCACCTAATCAACGGTGAGATCATTAATGATACTGACCGTACACAAGATGTATTTAATCCTGCAACTGGTTTATCTGAAAAGAAAGTAGCGCTAGCTTCTAAAGCCACAATGGAATCCGCCATTGCAGCAGCAGAAGCTGCTTACCCAGAGTGGAGAAATACTCCGCCAATTAAGCGTGCACGTGTGATGTTTCGTTTTAAAGAATTGCTAGAGCAGAATTCTGATAAAATTTGTCAGTTGATTGGTCAAGAGCACGGTAAAATTTCTCATGATGCGGCCGGTGAATTACAGCGCGGAATCGAAAACGTAGAGTTTGCATGTGGCGCACCAGAATTACTAAAAGGCGAGCACAGCAAAAACGTCGGACCAAACATTGATTCGTGGAGCGAATTTCAACCATTAGGTGTGGTTGCCGGTATCACACCGTTTAACTTTCCTGCCATGGTGCCAATGTGGATGTTCCCTCTGGCCATCGTTTGCGGAAACACATTCATTCTTAAGCCTTCTGAGCGTGATCCATCATCAACGCTTTATATTGCGCAACTGCTTCAAGAAGCAGGCTTACCAGATGGCGTAATGAACGTTGTAAACGGCGACAAAGAAGCGGTAGACGTTTTATTAACAGACGAACGAGTTAAAGCGGTTAGCTTTGTAGGTTCAACGCCTATTGCTGAATACATTTACACAACGGCTAATGCAAATGGCAAGCGTTGCCAAGCATTAGGCGGTGCAAAAAATCACGCGATTGTGATGCCGGATGCCGATATCGATAATGCAGTGAACCAGCTTTTAGGTGCTGCGTTTGGCTCTTCGGGCGAACGTTGCATGGCGTTATCAGTCGCGGTTGCAGTGGGTGATGAAGCAGGTGATGCATTGGTTAGTAAAATGCAGTCGGCCATGAAAGGCTTAACTGTTGGCGCGTATGACAATGCCAGTAACGATTTTGGCCCAGTGATTACTGCGGCACATAAAGAAAAAGTACAAGGCTACATTTCAAGTGCTGAAAAAGACGGTGCTAAAATTGTAGTAGATGGCCGTAACCCTGAAGTAGCTGGTTAC
>JAWUVN010000048.1:0-11696 GCA_034112345.1 Bermanella sp.
TATGGATTTTCTCCGAACATCGCGGATCTTAAACTCAACTTACCCAGTGTTCTACCCAATCGAGTATTAGTGGCAGATAAACTATTAAGTGATAGCTTGGTGTTTAAATACCTACCAAGTACTTTACGACGTAATGCCATAGTGGCATATGAACTGGAGTTACAAAATACGGCTGATTTGAATGAAACCTTAGTGGTTAATCAAGAGGTTCAAATTAGAAATGTCCCTTAATCATTTAAAAAATCAAAAAGGTTTAGGCCTGCCATCGGCTATTTTTTTAATTGTGATAGTTATTATGATTGTTGCATCTATTAATCAATTAAATGAAATGAATGCACAAGCATTTGGCCGAGAATGGTTAAGTCAGCGTGCATTTTATGCAGCAGATTCTGGTGCACAATTAGCAGCAACCTATGCATTAAATTCATCTGAATCAAGTCCTGTATGTAATACCAATTATATTAATAATTTATCACTATCAATCTCGGGTCTATCGTCATGCACCATTAATGTAGTTTGTGACACACAGGACGTGGCATCAGAAACCTTTATGACGTTCACAAGTACAGGCCAGTGCGGATCGGGTGCAGACTTGACCACTCGAATTATTCAGGTGAGGTTACTGGATGATTAGATATTTAATCTTACTATTCTCCATGGCTTTCACTGTAAACAGCTATGCATATTGGAGTTGTGCGTGGCCATATCGAACAGAAGTGAATATCCAAGAAAACTCTGGATCTACACTGAATGATTATCAAGTAAAAGTAACCATTAATGGTAGTGATTTAAATGCTGCATATGACTGGACTACGAATGCATTTGATTTAAGAGTGATCGATAGTGATGATGAAACCTTATTGGATTTTTGGGTTGAAAGTTGGGACCAAGTAAATGAGGTAGCAATAGTTTGGGTGAAGTTGAGTTCATTAGTGGCTAATCAAAACCGAACACTTTATGTCTATTATGGTAATGAATATGCCGATCAACTTGCTAATGTTCCTTTTACATTTGTTGAACCTGGAATAAAATTCCATACACGAAATGTGATTACCAATCCAAATAGTTTGGCACAAGCACAATCTTTATTTGATGGCGCAGGTGATGGCAATGCAGGATTTGGCTGTACTTTTATTACTGATTTTACAGAGATTGAAAACTCAGATGAGTTTGGCTCGAATTATAATTTTATAGCTTACAGTGAAACCTACTTTAAAGTTGAGTCTAATGAAGTAGGCATCTGGGGAATTAGATATGGATCTGATTTTGGCGGTGGTGGTGGCTTATATATTAATGGCATCACATTAGAAGAGGATTGGGTCACTGATTTATGGTGGGATTATGATTGGGATGATTCTAGCGAAGTGCTAGAAGGCACCATTGACTTAACCGAAGGTTACCATAAGCTTGAAATTATTGGTCAAGAAGGTGGAGATGATGGGGGTATTACTGTTCAGTTTCAAAGGCCTGGTGATGGATTTTTATCATACAATGTAGGCGATATTGATATTGTTTCCCGTGCTTGTCCTGCCAGTATTGAGCCTTCTGTTTCGTTTGGTGCTCATGCCACTTCGAGCTGCCCGACACCGATTGCACAATATCGATTAGATGAAGGTCCGTGGAGTGTGGCAGAGGATGTACTGGATCAAACCGGTAGTTTCCCGGGTACCATGCTAGGCAGTTTCTCAGATGAAGAAAATAGTCAGGTATGCAGTGGCGTTAACATTAATAATAACTCTACCGTAACTGAAATATCGGCTTTAAATACTAATGTGGATTTAGATGCGGATGTTGGCCCTGTAGGCTCTATTGGGTTTTGGATTCGGTCAGAGCAAGATTGGGATGCTAATAATGTTAAACGTACTTATATGGATGCCAGCTTATATGTAAATGGCAGTGCATCGGATCGTTATTTCTTTTTGCAAAAATTAGAAGATGGCCGATTACAATTTAGATTTGAAGATGACAACGATAGTGACTTCACTATAACGGAGTCATCTGGCCTTGTTCGTACCCAAGATACCTGGTATCACATTACTGTGACCTGGGATTTTCCAAATGATCAATTCTCTATTTATGATGGTGATATATTAATTGCTAGTGGTACGCCTAATACAAGCGGCGCAATTTCTAGCCTTGGAGATATTTATATTGGCGACAATGCTTCCCAATATAATATTGCATCAGGCAACTCTAGTTACGCCAGTTTTGATGAAGTCACTATTTATAATTCTGTTACTTCAGTTTCTGAGATTAGGGGGTTAATGGCAAAAACTAGAAATTGCCCAACCCCAATTTTCACAAATACGTGTGATGCAACGTTTCCTGATGGTATGTCTAGCTTAAATTTTGGCACAATAGAATTTAGTGATGGTGCTCAATTAATTGATAATCCCGATACTCAATTAAGTGCTAATACTATTATTAATGGATCAGGTAATTCTTGTGTCAGTACCGATTGCTCAGCAGGAGACCCTATTGTGAACGCTGTTAGCGCGGGCAGCTTTCAAACAACATCAGAAACAAATGATATTTATATAAACAATAATAATTCTACAGTGCTTGGATCGGTATCTAATGAATTTGATAATGTTTATGGCGGTCGTGATGCCAGTGTCACCTTTGACAACTCTATTTATGACACGTTTTACATTGATAACTTAGATTTTGATAGAAATGCCACCATTACTTTTTTAGCGGGTACTTACTGGATTAGGAATCTATACATAGGACGAAACTCTTCGATAAATGTGGCGGGAGGAAAGGTACGGATATACATTGGTAACTCACCAACATTCGAGCGAGGCATTGAAATTAATGACGGAGGTGGCAGCGAAAACTTACTGATGTATTTTTATGATGATGTTCAGTTTGAAAGAGATACGGCTATTGAGGCCACTATATATGGAGAACAAAACATTGAGTATGGAAGGGATTCTAGTCACAAAGGGTTAGTGACGGCTGCCGATTTGGAGTTGGGAAGCGATACAACGATTACTTATGAGTCAGTTGCCTATGATGGATTAGATGACATTACTTGGTGTGAATCCAATGTGGTGGGCATAGGTAGTATTATTGTTTCGGCACCTTTAACCGGAATAAATTGTTTAACGTCTGAAGTTGAAATTAGTATATTTGATACCAATGGTGACCTGTTAACAGGATTTGATAGTTCGCTGGACTTATCAACAAATGTTAATCATGGAGACTGGTCACCCAACGGTAGCCAGTTAGGCAGTATAAATAATGGCACAGCTGATGATGGTGCCGCTACCTATTATATGTCGAGCAACGATGGAGGAAGCGTCACCCTACTGCTTTCTAATACCCACCCAGAATTAACAACGCTGACAGTGCAATCTGAGGGTGTAATGCAATCAGCTTCTATTGATTTTCAATCAGCTGGCTTTGTATTTTCCACTATCCCAAATCAAGTATCGGCTTTGAATTCTTCTACCATGACACTTCAGGCGGTTGAGACGGATCAGATAACCGGTTCATGTCAGAGTTTATTGTTAAATCCAACTAACGTAGATTTGGCCGTTGAGTGTATATCGCCGAACAATTGTCAGTCTGCAGTGAGTACTGTTAACGATAATAATGTGAACACCAATGTTTTAAATGCTGCATCGTTAAGTTATAGCAGTGTACCGCTAGACTTTGGTGGTGCTAGTTCTAGTGCAGCTCCAATTGTATTTAATTACGATGATGCTGGCTCACTTAGAGTGTATGCAAAATATGAATTGAAAGATGTTGATGGCGTAAATACGGGAAATATTATAACGGGTACATCGAATGATTTTGTGACCGTGCCGGCAGGTTTTTGCATAGACTCACTTGATTCGAACTGGCAATGTGATTCTCCTGGGCTAGGTGTAGCTTGTACTGCTTTCAAGCAAGCTGGTGATGCGTTTAATTTGTCTGTGACGGCCAAGCAATACAATGCAGGCAGCACAGATTACTGTTCCCACAATACAGTTAATAATTTTGTAGGATTGGTGACTTTATCCCATAGCTTAATATCACCGACAGTGGCCGATGGTGGGCAAGCAGGTGATTTTTCACTGCCCTCTATTAATTTGAATTCGGGTACTGGCACAGCATCAGCTAGTTTTGATGAGATGGGAGTGTTTACTATAACAGCAGGAGGTAACGCATATTTATCTGCCAGTTTACCGTCTAATCACTCTGATAATTTTGGTCGGTTCTATCCAAGCAGCTTCGATATTGTATCAAGTACACCTGCAATTTATGATAACGGTAATACAGGGTTTACCTATACCGGACAATTGGAATCAGATGGTGTAACCGGTTCCATTTCTTATTTGGCAGTACCGGATTTCACTTTTGAAGTCAGAGGGTTTAACAATCAAACACTGCATAATTATGTAAACCCTTTATATTCAAGTCCGGTAGTTAGCGCAATTGCAACGTCAAGTACACAAGGTAATATCCCGTCTGATATGACATTAACGGCAGGGTTTACGGCAGGTACAGTATCTGGCCCCGATGTGAATGATCAATTTTTATATACATTCAATATGGCAGATCATTTTGTATTTGATCGCACTCAAAATAGTCTTAGGCCTCCTTTTAATAATGACATAGATATAACGATTTTAAGCTTTATTGAGCCAGTTGATTCGGTTGATATCAGCAGTTCTAGTATTATTTCAGGAAGTGGAGGCCCAATTTATTATGGGCGTATAAGAATAGAAAATGGGTACGGCCCAGAAACAGAGCCTGTTTCGCAATTATTTAAAACCGAATATTTTGATGGAACCCAATTTTTATTTAACACATTAGATAGTGGTACAAATTACGATTTACTAGGCATTAACTCTATTGTGGTTACCGATATTGGTTATGCGTCTAATAATTTAGACAGTAATGACAGTTCCATCAGCGGAGAAATTGCTGACTTGGGAATATTCCAAGATGGGTATTTTTTAGCAAATTGGTCTGTGCCTACAGGCAATCGATACGGTTCATATGAATTTATGTATACCGTAGAAAACTGGTTGAAGTATGACTGGGATAACACAGCGGATGGTGTTAATGAAGATCCTACTGGTACTGTTAATTTTGGTCAATTCAGAGGTAACGACCGAGTTATATACTGGAAAGAAATTAATTATTAAATAGCATAAGACCTGATTATATAATACATATCCAGGATATATTAGCTGTGATTATTTAAGCATAGAAAGTGAATATAAATATATTTTGATAACTAATACGGATTAATTGAATGACCCGTATTAGTTACTGCAAGACATTAAAATTTCTTATGAATCTTCTGGCACTTCTTCTTGAGAATCTTCCATACCCAGTTCTTTAATTTTACGAGTTAGGGTATTACGACCCCAGCCTAATAAAATTGAAGCGTCTCTTCTACGACCAGCAGTATGCTTTAAAGCAGTTTCAATCATGATGCGTTCAAAGATAGGCACAGCCGTATCTAGTACAGATTTCTTCCCTTGAGCCAGTTGTTGATCAGCCCAGTTTTTAAGTGCTTGTTCCCAGTTATTACTGGTGGTCATTTTTTCTTCTTGATTTAGCAGTTCAGGGGGAAGGTCATTAATATGAACTTCTCTACCCGAGGCCATTACTGTAATCCAGCGGCAAGTATTTTCTAATTGTCGAACGTTACCCGGCCAAGGCAGTGTGCATAAATATTCTTCGGTATCCGATTTTAATAATTTTGCTTCAACCCCCAGTTCTTCAGCGGCGCGATTTAAGAAGTGATGCAGTAAACGTGGCACATCTTCACGACGCTCAGAAAGAGATGGCAAGTGGATTCGAATGACGTTTAAGCGGTGAAATAAATCTTCACGGAAAGTACCGGCTTTCACTAGTACTTCTAAATCTTGGTGTGTTGCAGCAATAATGCGCACATTCACTTTTACAGGCGTGCTACCACCCACGCGGTAAAATTCACCATCCGCGAGTACACGTAATAAACGTGTTTGCGTATCGGCTGGCATGTCACCTATTTCATCTAAGAATAATGTACCGCAATCGGCTTGCTCAAAGCGCCCCTGACGCTTACCACCAGCACCTGTGAACGAACCTTTTTCATGACCAAACAATTCACTTTCAATTAAATCCTTTGGAATGGCTGCCATATTTAAGGCAACAAATGGATGTTCACTACGAGGGCTGTGTTTATGCAGCGCGTGAGCAACCAGTTCCTTACCTGTACCGGATTCACCATTAATTAAGACAGTGATATTTGAGTGGCTTAAGCGTCCAATGGCTCTAAATACTTCCTGCATAGCAGGTGCTTCGCCAATTATTTCGGTATTTTGATATTGTTCTGCAGGCTCTTCAGAAGCTATTGCAGCGTTTTCTTGCTTATGGCTGATGGCGCGTTTGATTAAACTAACAGCTTCATCAACATCAAAAGGTTTGGGTAAATATTCAAATGCCCCTTTTTGATAAGAGTTAACTGCACTGTCTAAATCGCTGTGTGCAGTCATGATTATCACTGGGATATCAGGCTGAACATTATGAATTTGTTGTAACAACTCAAGGCCGTCTATACCAGGCATGCGAACATCACTGATGATGGCATCTGGTATTTCACGGTTTAAAGAATTAAGCACTCGATCGCCGTTTTCAAATGATAGACTTTCGATGTTTTCTTGTTCTAATGCTTTTTCTAATACCCATCGAATTGAACGGTCGTCGTCAATAATCCAAACTTTATTCATAGTCTTTCTCTACTGTAGTCTTGGGCCATTATTTGAGCTTGGCGGAGACAGCTCAAGAGGCAGGTAAATTGAAAATTGGGTTTGGCCAGGCTTACTGTCACATTCAATAATGCCCTGGTGTTGATTAATAATGGATTGCGCAATGGAGAGACCTAAGCCGGTACCTTCTGCGCGCCCGCTGATCATTGGAAAAAATAAGCTTTCGCGAATATCTTCTGGAATACCAGGGCCGTTATCAATAATAGATATGTGTAAAACCAGTTTGTGTTTTGTGTGGCCAATGGTGAATTGGCGAATAGCTCGAGTTTTTAATGTGATCTCAGCTGGGAAATTAGTTTGACGTTTTGACAGTAGCGCCTGCATAGCGTTTCGGGTGATATTCAAAGCCACTTGAATAAGTTGTTCTTTATCAGCAAAAAATTCTGGGATACTAGGATCATAGTCTCGGTGGAACTTAATGTTATCTTCAGCTTCAACAATAATTAAGCTGCGCACTCGCTCAAGTACTTCGTGAATATTCGTTTCGAAGCGTTCGGGTAGCTTATTAGGGCCAAGCATTTTATCCACAAGGTTTCGTAATCGATCTACTTCTTCAATAATAATAGTGGTGAACTCTTTAAGTTCTGGATTGCCTAGCATGCGTTCTAATAATTGAGCGCTGCCACGAATACCACCAAGAGGATTTTTAATTTCATGAGCCATTCCGCGTACAAGAGATTGAGTGGTGGCTTGCGCGCTTATGAGGTCTTCTTCACGAGTGATTCGTGTGAGCCTGTCACGACCATGCATTTCGATTATAAGGCATGATGTTCCTTCAAACTCTGCAGGGCTAACACTATAATCAAGTAGCGATTCCTGTTTGTTGGATAGTACGACTGTGGCTTCACGTTTAGTGAAAGACCCATCATTCTTAATACTTTTGAAGAATGTATTTAGGCTAATGCTGGCGTCGTGAAAATAGTTATCAAATGGCTCGCCCACACATCGTCTACCACTGACTTGCAAAAATGATTCTGCTGCGGGGTTTAAATAGCGCACGGTTAAATCTTGATTTAGAACCAAGATAGCGCTATCTAGATGATTGATGAGTTCTTTGTAAAAAACGAAGTCGGCCATATACACTTAATTCCTTGGTCATAGCCTGTTTAGCAAGAAGTAAGCCAGCTCTGGAATGTACTGTGACAGCTGTGACAGGCTGCTACGCTTGATTATAAGGCGTTATTTAACGACAAGAGTACAGTCTCTACTCTTTTCATGCCCCATTATAGTGCTTACTCGTATTTTGTTGTGCATTACCGATTTAAAATGGATGGTCGTTGCACATGAATGCGGCGCTTAGGGCTACTGATCAGAAGGCGTCCCTTGTCTTTAATTCTTGCTTGGATTAGGTGTGAGCCTCTAAATATATTATTGATTTCGAAAGACAGTCCTGGACCTGATGCCACCTCTTTTCCGTTTAGTAATATGGTGATTTCATGGCCGGGTTGTAGGGCAGGGGATATATGCAGTTGAACCAATGCGCTTCCGGCTTGACTGGCAACTATCATCTCATCTTGCTTCGGGTAGAGGATTTTAAGTAAGTTGTATCCAGTGAATTCTGGTTCTACACCCTTGGGGGATAATTTCACGGTATTCAAATCAGAGGTGGGGGTGGATGCTTTTTTATTGGATATGGTTTGCAGTCTTGGTAGCTCTGCCTTTTTAGCGTCAGCATGCAGTGCGTCACCATACACGCGTACACCTTCAGAGTTTATCCATGTGTACACTTCTGATAATGCATTGCAGCTGATAAAAATAAGAGAAGCTAGAAGAAGGTGTTTCATATAAAGGCTCGAAAACATAAGTGCGCCTACTTTAGCGGAATTATAAAGGTTCGTCAGGAATCAAAATACGTTTTGTGAGAGGGGTTCATATTACTTGAGTTAGGGTGGTTTGTAGGGATGGCGATTGTGCGATTTTACTTTTCTTAGGGGATAAAAAAAGCAGCCCGAAGGCTGCTTTTTAATCTTTAAAACTCAATCTAATATTATAGAGAGTAGTAAAGGTCAAACTCAAGCGGGTGAGTTGTTTGTTCAACTAATTGAACATCTTCCATCTTAAGATCGATGTAAGCTTCAATCATGTCTTCAGTGAATACACCACCTTGAGTTAAGAAGTCTGAATCTTTCTTAAGTTCGTCTAGTGCTTCACGTAGGCTACCAGCAACTTGTGGAATTGCAGCTGCTTCTTCAGCAGGCAAGTCGTACAAATCTTTATCAGCAGCATCGCCAGGGTGGATCTTGTTCTTAATGCCGTCGATACCAGCCATAAGCATTGCTGAAAACGCTAGGTATGGGTTAGCAGTTGGATCAGGGAAACGAGCTTCAACACGCTTACCTTTAGGAGATGCAACGTATGGGATACGGATAGAAGCAGAACGGTTACGTGCAGAGTACGCAAGCATTACAGGAGCTTCAAAACCAGGGATCAAACGCTTGTAAGAGTTAGTTGAAGGGTTTGTGAAAGCATTCAATGCTTTAGCGTGCTTGATGATGCCGCCAATGTAGTAAAGTGCCATTTCAGATAGGCCAGCGTATTCATCACCAGCAAACATGTTTTCGCCATCTTTCCAGAAAGATTGGTGAACGTGCATACCAGAACCGTTATCACCAACGATTGGCTTAGGCATGAATGTCGCTGTTTTACCGTATGCGTGAGCAACGTTATGTACAACGTATTTCATCATTTGAACTTCATCAGCTTTCTTAACTAGAGTGTTAAAGCGAACACCAATTTCGTTTTGGTTAGCAGTAGCAACTTCGTGGTGATGTACTTCAACGTCAAGGCCTATGCCCATCATTGTGTTACACATAGCAGCACGCATATCGTGAGAGCTATCTACTGGTGGTACTGGGAAGTAACCGCCTTTAACGCGTGGACGGTGACCCATGTTGCCGCCTTCGATAGTCGCAGCAGAGTTCCATGCGCCTTCTTCAGAGTTCAGCTTGTAGAAACAACCTGACATGTCAGCGCCGAATTTAACGTCATCAAAGATGAAAAATTCTGGTTCAGGACCAAAAAATGCTGTGTCGCCAAGGCCAGTCGCTAGTAGGAACTCTTCAGCGCGTTTTGCAACAGAACGTGGATCACGCTCGTAACCTTGCATTGTAGAAGGCTCGATAATGTCACAACGAAGGATAAGAGTTGCATCTTCAGTGAACGGGTCAAGGAAAGAAGTTGTGTCATCAGGTAAAAGAATCATGTCTGATTCGTTGATGCCTTTCCAGCCTTCGATTGAAGAGCCATCAAACATCTGGCCTACTTCGAAGAATTCTTCGTCAACGTAAGAGCTAGGAATAGAAACGTGTTGTTCCTTACCTTTTGTATCTGTAAAGCGAAGGTCGATCCACTTTACGTCGTTATCTTTAATTAGCTTTAGAGTGTTCGCTGACATTCTATTCTCCAATAATGAGACGATTGAGTTATTTAATTTATCTGGTTGGCTCAGTTCTAAGCCTGCATGTTAATGCACTGGTCGACTTACGAGCAAAACCCATGCCACCAGCCATCAGACTATCTAGGCCAGTGTTTAACACCATTATGTTGAGCACCTACTAAGCATGCCGGTCTATAGTGGTGCGTAAAAATATATTCTGCACTATATTGGTGCTAATGGGTCTGGGTTTGTTGTGACCAGATTGTATCCATTCAAAGCTTGCACATTATAGGTTCAAGGAACGGTAACCGATAGGGAAATTGTGCTCCTTAGGGATACATTTCTAACTTTAAATTCCTTTTGATTAAAAAACACTCAGGAAAATGGAGAATAACAACGTTTTTCATAGCTTCGTTGCCATGAGATGGCTATAATCTGCGCCTAAATTTTTTGGCTCGTCTGACTAGGACATATCTTTATGATTGAGAACTTACGTAATATCGCCATCATTGCTCACGTTGACCACGGTAAAACAACCTTGGTTGATAAGCTGCTAGAGCAATCAGGCACCCTTGATCGTAAAGAGCTTGGCGGCGAGCGAGTAATGGACTCGAATGACCAAGAGAAAGAACGTGGTATTACCATCTTGGCAAAAAACACGGCGATTAAATGGGACAAGTACCGTTTCAATAGCGTAGATACACCGGGACACGCCGATTTTGGTGGTGAAGTAGAGCGTGTAATGTCTATGGTAGATTCTGTTCTACTTATTGTAGACGCAGTTGACGGCCCAATGCCTCAAACACGCTTCGTAACTCAAAAAGCATTCGCTCGTGGCCTTAAGCCAATTGTTGTAATCAATAAAATTGACCGCCCAGGCGCGCGTCCTGATTGGGTAATGGACGAAGTATTCGACTTGTTCGATCGTCTTGATGCTACAGAAGAGCAGTTAGATTTCCCTGTAATCTACACATCAGCTATCAATGGTATTGCAGGTACTGATTTCAACGATATGGCTGAAGACATGTCTCCATTGCTTCAAGCGATTGCGGATAATGTACCTGCTCCTGATGTGGATCCAGAAGGCGATTTCCAAATGCAAATCTCTTCACTTGATTACGATTCGTTTAAAGGTGTAGTTGGCATTGGCCGTATCACTCGTGGTACGTTGAAAACTAATGCTCAAGTAACGATTATTGATACAGAAGGCAAAAAACGTAACGGTAAAATTTCAGAAGTGAAAGGCTATCATGGTTTACACCGTGTTGTAGTTGATCAAGCAACCGCTGGTGACATCGTATGTATTACGGGTGTCGATAAGCTTGGTATCTCTGACACACTTTGTGTGCCTACTAATGTCGAAGCGCTTCCTCCGTTGTCTGTAGATGAGCCGACAGTAAGCATGACATTCCAAGTAAACAACTCTCCGTTTGCTGGTAAAGAAGGCAAGTATGTAACAAGCCGCAACATTGCTGAGCGTTTAGAAAAAGAATTGATCCACATCGTTGCGCTACGCGTTGAGCCAGGCGATAGCCCTGAGAAGTTCCGTGTATCGGGCCGTGGTG
>JAWUVN010000049.1:0-26058 GCA_034112345.1 Bermanella sp.
GGCTTTACTGGCAATAGGAAAGTCAGTGATTTCAATGGGATTGTTTTTTGTGCCTGGTTCAAACATGGCATGAAAGCAACGGTCGTCTTCGTGCCAGATGCGAAATTCAGCTCTTTGGCGAAAGTTTAAAGGCTCGCTTGCATAAACATCAATCACTGGGATAGACAGCGGAGCAAATTGCTCTTCAATGCGTTGCTGTTTTTCAGCCAATAAGGCGTCATATTGATCAACCTGAACGTCATGCATTGAAATCTATCCTATAAATATATAAGGGGCGCGCATTATAGGGAATGGTGGCTAGGTAGGCAAAGGCTGTGACTGTCCAATCGGTAGGAAGCACAAACTATCCATGCTATTTAGTACATTTATACCTAGAATAATTGCTCGAGATTAAAACATCTGTTTGAATGCAGGCCAAATGCGACAATATTAAGGCGATTTTATGGATCAAGTTACACAATCGTTAATCGAATTATTAAACGTAGAGCTTTTACACCGTGGCCCTCAAACGTATTTATACCGTGGCCAGTGTGAAGACCTAGGGTTCAAGAACCTATTTGGTGGTCAGATACTCGGCCAATCATTAAACGCAGCCATGCAGGCCGCGCCAGAAGGGTTCTTGCCTCACTCTATGCACGCTTACTTTCTGTTACCAGGTAAATCCTGTGGTCATGTGGATTATAAAGTAGAGATATTAAGGCAGGGGCGCAGTTTTGCGTCTTTACGCGTAGATGCCATTCAAGAAGGTAAAATCATACTGACGCAAAATACGAGCTTACAAATGCCTGAAGACGGGTTAGAGCATCAAATCCCTATGCCTGATGTAAAAGGCCCAGATGGTTTAATGAGTCAGCTTGAAATCACGCGTAAATTTAAAGATATGATTCCAGAAGGAATCCGTGACAAGTTCACTGAAGACAAGCCATTAGAAACTCGACCAATAGATCCTATTAATGTCTTTATGCCGGATAAATGCGCCCCAGAAAAAGACACTTGGTTTAAGCCTGTCGGTGATTGGACTGATCAGCCGGTGGCGTTGCAATATGCACTGTTAGCGTATAGTTCTGATTTTCATTTACTGAGTACGTCATTGAATCCTCACGGTCTTTCGTTTGCCAGTAAGGGCATGCAAATGGCCAGTTTGGATCATGCTATTTGGTTTCATCATAAGCCTCGTTTAGATGATTGGATGCTGTACAACATGCAAAGCCCTGTATCCAGTGGTGGCCGAGGTTTGAATTTTGGTCATATTTACCATCACGACGGACAGCTAATGATGAGCGTTGCTCAAGAAGGCCTAATTCGTGTAAGAGCAGGGAAGAAGTCGTAATATGAATTTATACCTGCGATTAATTCGTATTTTATTACGTCAGTTTTGGGCAAAAGGTTTAGATAACCCACTTAATCGACGCTTTATTTTTTTTAGAGTTTGGCCCCATGATTGTGATTTCAATCTGCATTTGACCAACTCTCGGTATTTGGCGTTTTTAGATCTATGTCGAATGGATTTAATGATGGGCTTGGGCATGGCCCGAAAGATCATGCAAAACAAGTGGAAGTTTGTGGTTAATGCGCAAGAAATTACCTACATCAAAGAAATGCCACCACTGACACGTTTTAGAATCAGTACTCAGATTCTAGGCTGGGACGAAAAGTACTTTTATGTGGAGCATCGCATATCAACAAAAGGCAAGTTGCACGCCATTGCTCATATTCGCATTGCTGCCCTAAAAGGTAATAAAGTTGTCAGTATGGAAGAAGTATTTAATATATCCGGTTTTACCGGAATTGAATCAAAGGTGCCTGAAGCTGTGGATATTTGGAAGCAATTACTAGAACATAAAAAATGGGTTAACAAGGCTCATAAATCTTGATTCGTTGGCCTACCATTAGGTGGGTCAACAGAGCATCAGTTTTGTAAGAATATATTTCGTTCTGCTTTTTTCTTTGCCGATTCTTCTGCTTCTTTATACTCGTAATAGGTTTCAGGACTTTTACGAGCTTCAAAAAACGTTTCAGTATTTTTCATGGATTGTTCACTGTTTAAATGCATGTAAACACCTAATCCCACCAATACAGAAATAATTATTAGTATTACTAGCAGTGACTTTCGCTGCTTTCTAGCCTCAGTAATAGCCTTGCTTGATTGAGATTTTTTTTCTTTAACATCGTGGCTCATTGGTCTAATCCATTTTTATTACATTCAATATCGGATAGATTTACTGGCAAAATGCGACTCAGGCTAAATGAAAGCATGCATTTGACTCAAGCATTAAATCCGATCTAATCAGATGATTGAATGGTTATAAAAGTTAGAGGCGTAATAATCCTATATATTTAGATTAGCAGATAGAATATGACTTGTTGAGCCGGAGAGGACCAAAGTAAAAATAGGCACGCAGAGTTAACCTGTCTGCAGGCCTGAGTGTAAGGAGGGGAGCATGGTTAAGCAAATTTTGAGCGATTAATATTTAATGGCTCGATCAAACATGTATTAGCTGGTAGGGATTTATTGGATACCGCGAGGGTGATCTATAAACAGCCTATTTATCAGCTTGGCCGTACTTCAATGAACGACACTTAATTTCAGAGCTCGTATCCATTATGCTCCCCTTGCTCACCGGCGTATCATCAGATGAACCATAGGTTCCGATATGATGGCCTGTAGTGAGGGAATGATACGATTCTGACTACAATTTAACCATAGTTAAGCATACTGACATTTTCAATGCTGCTAAGCTTATAAAAGATCAAAGTTGGATACTGAAATTTGAAATACCTTTTAATTCTTTTAATGCTGTGTTTTTCCCATATTGGGCTTGCAAAAGATTATTCTTTGCCGGGCATTGAAATATCGCCTTTGTACTCCTGGGTAGAACCAGATGGCAAGCAGCGTTCTGTCTCTCAAGCTCTAGAAGAGGCCGATTGGGCAGA
The DNA here is from genome assembly GCA_034112345.1 of Bermanella sp. Lineage (GTDB taxonomy): Bacteria > Pseudomonadota > Gammaproteobacteria > Pseudomonadales > Oceanobacteraceae > Bermanella. The sequence goes on from JAWUVN010000049.1 coordinate 2,935, forward strand.
GGTCAGCGGTGAGTTAAATCTGGGCTATGACTTCCAGTCTGCGTGGTTTATGCAGAATATAAACGTGTATAAAAAAGAAGACTGGATATTCCAAGTACCGTATCCGTTGTTGGATTATTTAGATCTGTACCTATATAAAGGTGACGAACTTATTACAGTAGTAAACACGGGTGATGCCGTGCCGTTCTCTCAAAAGTCGCTTCGAGTCCATGATTTTATTTTAAATTTGTCAGCAAGTGAGTCTGGTAATTATCGCCTTGTTGGGCGCATAGAAACTCAGGGCACGTTGATGATGCCTATAAAATGGCAAACAGAAAAAGATTACGCAGAAAGCCTAGCCGTAAGCCAGATGATATATGGCATATATTATGGCGTGCTGATGATAATGGCCTTGTATCACCTATTCATCTATTTTGTGATTCGCGAGCGAGGTTACTTATTTTACGTGATCAGTGTAAGTGCCTTTATTTTGTTGCAGCTATCCTTTGATGGTCGAGGCTTTTCATGGTTGTGGCCTGAATCCCCAATTCTGAATAAGTACAGCTTTCCATTTTCGTATGCCTTATATCAGCTGGCTATTTTTACTTTTATTGTTGAGTTTTTAAAACTCAAAGAAAGCAGCCCTAACTTATACCGATATTTTTCAGCATTAAGATTATTCGTGCTGGCGCTCATTCCGTTAATCTTTATTTTGCCCTACAGCAGTATTGTGCCAGTTGTAGTGCTTGTAGGCGTAACCGGTTTTATATCGGGGTTGCTCACAAGCGCTTATCTTTGGATAAAAGGCTTTACCTCTGCCCGGTATTTTACCTGTGCCTGGGCGCTATTTTTAGCGGGTATTATTTTATTAAACTTTAGAGGTTTGGGTGTTGGTGAAACCAATATCCTAAGCCAGTATGGTTATGTGCTTGGTTCTATTTTAGAAGTGTTATTTTTGGCCTTTTCATTGGCTGACCGAATTAATACGGTTAACCGTGAAAAAAGAAAAACAGAGCGGGCATTAATCAAAAGCCAAAATGAACATGTGCTGGCACTTCAGCGTTATCAAAACTTGTACGAAACATCCCCTGTTGGTAATTTTCAGGCAGATAAAAAATATCAACTAATTAGCATTAATGATGCGTGCGGGCGTTTATTTGGTTTTGAGGAACCCGAAGAAATGCTTGCAGAAGTGAAAGATATCAGAAATTACTTAGAGTCCGATTTTAATGATTTTCAAAATATGATACGAGAAGCTCGAAATACAGGGGCTGTCTACAATCAAGAAATTCATATTAAGGACCATAAAGATCGAGAGCGTTGGTTAAGCATCAGTATGCGATTTAATAGCGACGACGGTATTGAGATTTTTGAAGGTTCTGTTCAAGAAGTGACCGAGCGTAAAAATTCAGAAAAACTGCGCATTGAACTCGACCGTGAAAGAATGCATATCATGGAGCAATTCTCCATAGGCATAGCAAAAGAGATCAATACCCCGCTGGGCAGTAATGTAGCCACAACAGCATTCATTCGTGAAAGTTTAGATGATGTTTATCAGCTGCAACAAGATGGTACGGCAGAAATTCAAGACTATGAGAAATTTGTAAAACTGGCACGACAGTCTTTGGGGTTGTTAGAAAGTAATCAAAAACGTATTACAAAAGTAGTTAAGCGGTTCCGTGAAGTGAGTGCTCAACATTTAGGCTTGAAAGAAAGCCATTTCATATTGGCCGATGTGATTAATGAAGCAATAGAGAATAAACGTTGGAAAATGGCCGGTTGGCGAGTAGATATGATCTGTTCAACAGATATCCGTTTGCATAGTTATTCGAAGGCGATATCGGTGATTATTTCACAACTGATCGAAAACGCATTAATACACAGCTTGGCCGATAAAGATCAGTCCCCAAAAATATGGATTCGTGCAGATAAAAACACCCAGGATGAACTAACCATTACGTTTAGCGATAATGGCCAGGGCATTAAAAAAGAAATGGCTAAAAACTTATGTCAGCCATTTTTCACCACAAAGCGCGGACCAGAAGGCCATATTGGATTAGGTTTGTATATGGTTTACAACTTGGTTACACGGTCTTTAAATGGACGTATTTTGTTTCCAATCACAGGCAGTGGGTTTTCAGTGCAGTTCAAAATTCCTCTAGACGTTGCAGATCATCATTAAATTAACTGTTTAAAGTTTACATTACCTAAAATGGCCAGATAGAAAATTGACCCCTATTTCAATAGGGGTCACTATTAACAATAATAAAATACAGGCTCGAACCATGATTATTCGTACATATATTGCCCAGTTAACCCTGATACTTACAGTGCTTTTACTAGCTGCTTGCGATTCGGGGTTTTCACCAGAACAAAAAATTAAGACAGCTAGATCCTTAATGCCTGTTGACCCCGTTGTGGCTGAAATTTATCAACGCACGTGTCGTAACTGCCACACAGTAGAAGCCACCGGAGCACCTCTAACAGGTGATAAGTCTGCCTGGGCAGATCTTATAGGCCAATCAAGCAAGGCCCAGTTAGTTGAAAACGTGATTAACGGAAAGGGCGGCATGCCACCATTTGGGTTGTGCATGGAATGCGGTATAGATGAAATCTCAGCCTTAATTGATTTTATGGCTCAGCAATAAGCTTAATATTATTGTGCTACCTATAAATTATAAAAATAACAGAAAGGGAATCACATTATGATTTCACGTCGATCATTACTGAATAACCTTATGACTGCTGCTGCGGGTTTGGCGGTTTCACCTAGTTTTGTATTTTCTGCTGATTATAAAAAAAATCGTATACCTTGGAAAAATTGGTCCGGTTCACAAGTTTGTTACCCTGAATTTAGGAAAGCACCCGCGACAGTTGAAGAAGTACAGTCTCTTATTATTAATGCAAAAGGCAAGGTACGCCCCGTAGGGGCCGGTCATAGTTTTATGCCTTTAGTGCCAACTGACGATACTATTTTATCTCTGTCTCGTTTAAGTGGTGTGATCAGTCATGACGCTGAAAAAAATCACGCCACAATTTGGGCGGGTACACGTTTAGGCGATATTGGTGATCCTTTGGCGGCTAGGGGGCAGGCGCTGTTAAATATGCCTGACATCGATGAGCAGACGTTAGCGGGTGCATTGGGTACAGCAACTCACGGTACCGGACAAAATATAGGCTGTATGTCGAGCTTTGTAGAAGGAATTGAATTAATAACTGCAAGTGGCGATATTCTAGAGTGTAACCGGACTAAGAACCCTGATGTATTTGATGCAGCCCGAGTTAATCTAGGTGCGCTTGGGGTAGTCACAAAGGTAACTATGCAAAATGCTCCTAAGTATCGTCTGAAGCGTGAAACCACTTGGATGCCCATTGAAGAAATTTTAGAGAACAGTGAATCGCTGGCCAACAATAATCGTAATTATGAGTTTTATTATATTCCATTTACTGGAATGGGATTTACAGATATTCAAAATATCACTCAAGAACCCGTATCTGAGACGGATAAAATTGATCAAAATGACGGTGCTGAAGACTTAAAGCTAGCACGAGACATGCTTAGCTGGAGCCCTAAACTGCGAGAGTTTGTATTGGGCACCTATATGAAAACTATTTCAAAAGAAACGACCGTAGCAAACTCATGGCAGAACTACGCCAGTGAACGCAATGTACGCTTTAATGAAATGGAATATCATTTACCACGTGAGAACATGGTAAAGGCATTTAAAGAAATCAAAGCCGTGGTAGAGAAAAATTTTCCGGAAGTATTTTTTCCATTTGAGGTGCGATACATTCAAGGGGATGACATTTGGTTAAGCCCATTTTATGGGCGCGACACCTGTTCAATAGCCGTTCACCGTTTTTTTGAAGAAGACTATAAACCGTTATTCTCAGCCGTAGAGCCAATACTAACAAAATATAACGGTCGTCCGCACTGGGGGAAAATCAATACAATGCCTGTCGAACAGTTCAAGCCGCATTATGCTAAATGGAATGACTTTGAACAGGTGCGCAGGCAGTTAGACCCTAAAGGTAAATTCTTAAACCAATATTTGAAAACTTTATTTGTTTAAGCTGGATTGTCTTTGGGTTTACTGTTTTTCACCCGCACGTTTAATAATGATGCGGGTGGTTTCGGTTAATATACGCAAACCTTTTACTCTTTTGATTGAAAAATTCGCAGGTAAATTTAGCGGGCAGTCTAAAAATTACAGCGATAAAAAAATAATGAATATTATTCCGCCGAAAAACAACATTACTACTCAAATATAATCTAATTAAAAAAACAGATATCGGTAAAATCTCTTTTACAGATTCATTTAAAGCTTCTTTCATGAGCTTACTATCTAATAAAAATCTAAGCCTTAGCGATGTCCTATCAACAATGATTGAATAATTAAGTTGAGATAAGATTAACGCCTACTTCATTAGTCAAATCGCCAAAAATGAATAGCAATGTATAGGGGAGAAGGTTCTTTGGTAAGGGTATAAGCGAGCAATCCAGTAACTACCAGGCCCCCATTATGGTGAGCGGCAATGCTAAGGCATACATGAATACAATGGATACGTGATACTCAGTATGTTCATCCCAGATAGCACTATTTAAAATGAGTGGTTATTTGTTGTTTATATTAGACATATTTGTCCAACTCTGATTTCGCATATGAAAAGAGGAAGAACATGGCCACCTTTTTGCAATATCGGCTCTAGTGTCAAATAAACAATAAGAAGTAGAAGTAAAACCATGGCTGTTGGAAAATTATCTTTACCCACCGTCGGAAGCCTTCAATTAGGCTTCAATCAAGTAAGGGCATTAGCGTCAGGCAACCTTGGCGTGCCACTGATGCTGATGATCTTGCTGGGTATGATGACCCTGCCTGTACCAACAGTGTTATTGGATGTCTTTTTTACGTTTAATATCGCCCTTTCTATTGTCGTACTCATGGTTAGCATTTACGCAGCCCGTCCTTTAGATTTTGCCATTTTTCCCAGTGTCTTGCTGGTTGCAACCTTATTACGCTTAGCTTTAAACGTAGCCTCGACACGAGTGGTTTTGTTAGAAGGCCATGAGGGTGGGGCAGCTGCCGGTAAAGTAATCGAAGCCTTTGGCGAAGTACTAGTAGGCGGGAACTATGCCGTGGGTCTAGTCGTGTTTATGATCTTAATGATCATTAACTTTGTCGTAGTAACAAAAGGTGCCGGGCGAGTTTCAGAAGTAAGCGCACGATTTACATTAGATGCCATGCCAGGCAAGCAAATGGCCATAGATGCGGATTTAAACGCAGGATTAATAGACGCAGACCAAGCAAAAACACGTCGTTCAGATGTGGCCAATGAAGCAGATTTTTATGGTGCAATGGATGGTGCCAGTAAGTTTGTAAAAGGCGACGCCATCGCTGGCCTGCTAATTTTAATTATTAACATACTGGGTGGACTGGCCATTGGTATGGCTCAGCACGATCTAGATTTTTCACGAGCGACAGAGGTCTATGCATTATTAACCATTGGTGATGGTCTTGTGGCGCAAATACCTTCGTTACTTTTATCCACTGCCACGGCCATTATCGTAACGCGAAATAAAAGCAGCGAAGGCATGGGCGATCAAGTTTTCAATCAAATGTTTGGTAATGCCAGATCGCTCTCCGTTGCCGGTGGCGTTCTCATGTTAATGGGGTTGATTCCAGGCATGCCGCATTTGGCATTTCTAAGTTTAGGTGCTGCGGGTGTTGGTGGCGCATACTGGATTTATCGTAAAGGTGAAAATGTTCAGGTAGTGGATGAAGGCATGGGGGGCTCGGCTAAACAGGCTGCTCAAAAATCCAGTGCTGGTGCAGCAGGGGCTGCATCTAGTGCGGGTGGCCAGCCAATGAAAGCCCTACCAGAAATGGACACTAAAGAAGTGGATTGGGACGACGTAGAAGACGTTGATATTATTGGTCTAGAAGTAGGATACCGATTAATTCCATTGGTTGATAAAAATCAAGGCGGACAATTACTCAGTCGTATTAAAGGTATTCGACGCAAGCTGTCTCAAGACCTAGGATTTTTAATTCCCAGTGTTCACATTCGCGACAATTTAGATTTGATGCCTAACGCCTATCGTATTTTATTAATGGGCGTAGCCGTAGCCGAAGCCGAAATTGAACCCGATAAAGAAATGGCGATTAACCCTGGCCAAGTATTTGGGCAAATAGAAGGCATTGAAACAAAAGACCCTGCATTTGGTTTAGATGCCATTTGGGTTGATCCGAATAAAAAAGATCAAGCGCAAACCCTTGGTTACACCGTGGTTGATTCCAGTACCGTAGTGGCTACTCATTTGAATCAATTATTGCAAAAACATTCTGCAGAATTAATCGGTCACGAAGACGTACAGAAAATGTTAGATCGTTTGGCGAAAGTGAGCCCTAAACTGGCTGAAGAGCTGGTGCCGAATACGTTGAATCTTAGCCAGTTATTGGGTGTGTTACAAAATCTACTAAGTGAAGGCGTACCAGTGCGAGATATGCGCAGCATCGCCGAGGCATTGGCGAATACCACTACAGATAGTCAAGATACTGCCGCACTTACTGTACAAGTACGTAAGGTTTTACGTCGCTTAATTGTACAGAGCATCTACGGTAACGCTGATGATCTCTCGGTTATTACGTTAGAGCCAGCACTGGAACAGTTATTGCTCAAGACAGTACAGCAAAGCAAACAACAAACTGGGTCAGCCGATAACATGATATTAGAACCGTCAATGACAGAGAAATTACAGAGCTCATTATTTGAAGCGTCTCGTAATCAAGAAATGGCGGGCCACCCAGCGGTATTATTGGTCAGTGCTATTTTACGACCAGTCCTATCAAAATTTGTTCGCACGATGGCTGATAATCTCCATGTGATTTCATACCAAGAAATGCCAGAGAATAAACAAATTACCATTGCCGCCACTATTGGAGCATAAGGGTAAATATGAACACGGAATGTTTTATTCAAGATTTTTTAACAGTTAAGACTTTTACAGTCGTTAATTTAAAACTGATTAACCCCCTTATTAAGCAGCTGGGAGCGCAATAATGAAAGTTCGTCGATTTACTGCAACCAGTATGCAAAAAGCCGTAAAAACCGTTCGAGATGAAATGGGTGCAGATGCAGTTATTGTGTCTACTCATTGGGTGAATGGGGGTGTAGAAATTATAGTGGCTCAGAATTATGAGCCTATCAGTGCGAAAAAATCAGCGCCAATTTTCAACGCAGAAGAAGATGACAGTCATTTACCTTCGCCAACGTTTTCTTCGGAAGGTAAAAAAACAAAGGGCAAAAAATCAGGAAATAAAAAACATTCTAAAAAAGATGAAAGCCCATGGCCTTTTTTAAGTGCCGCTGAACGTACTGATGTTGAAGATCAGCTTAAGCTGCAAGATCAGTTAGAAGCATTAAAGATTCAGCGTGATAATAACGGAGTAACCGCAGATTTAGGGCAGGTACCTGATTCAAAAGCGGACCAACAGGCTGGGGCTGCTCAACAATCGAGTAAATCACAGCGTAAGCAAATACAGGAACAGCAACCGTTACAGCAAGTCAATACAGGAACTCTGACACACCCCGCTCATCATGGGGCATTGCATCAAACTGCTGAAGGCCAGTCCGAGCTTCAAAAAGCGTTGGATGAAATGAAACACAATCGTCAGGATTATCATCAAATCAATCAGTCTCATTCTAATAATGTGGCCGATATAAATGCATCCATTTCAGCGCCTTTATCAGATCAAGACCTTAATCCAAATAAACAAATTTTGGATGATGTTAGAAGTGAGCTTAATGATTTAAAAGAAATGCTAATGGCCACTGCTGAATCGTCTTCTAAAATTCAAACTGAGGCCGAAAGCCGCATCAGTGCTGATAATGTCCACAGACCAGAAAGGTTTATTTGGAAAAAGTACAGCCCAAGCAACCCCCTTCAAGCTAAATTATGGCGTCGCTTTGAAAATATGGGATTTGATGAGTGGTTAAGCTATCAGTTAGTAAATCACTTGGATGATCATGATGATGAAAAAGCATCATGGCAGGCTTGCTTACAAGATTTAACCCAGCATATTTCAATCAGCCCAAGCGATCGATTAAAGCGCGGAGGAATCTTTGCTTTAGTGGGGCCAACAGGTGCGGGTAAAACCACCACAATTGCGAAAATGGCGGTTCGTTATACGTTAGAACATGAAGGTGCCAAAGTAGGTTTGATCACAATGGATAACTACCGCTTAGCAGCCCATGATCAGTTGCGCACCTTAGGGCAAATACTGGGTGTGCCTGTTCAGGTGGCGGATCAAGACCACTGCCTAACAAAGTGCATTGATGAGCTTGCTGAATGCGATTTGATTTTAATTGATACCGCCGGTTTAACCTCAGAACACCCTATGCTGGAATATCAGCTGGATCAATTGGCACAGATAAAAAACAAAATTAACACATTGTTAGTCATGTCAGCGACCAATAATAGTCGCGTGTTACGCAAGATGTACCATAATTACAAAGCGGCCGGTTTAGTTGGCTGCGTGGTAACAAAAGTCGATGAGGCAAGTAGTTTAGGTGATGTTATCAGCGTATTACTCGAAACCGGACTAGACTTATCGTACAGCACCGATGGGCAACGGATTCCAGACGATATACAAATCGCCAATGCCAAAGGCATGGTGAAGCAGGCTGTGAAAATAGCTCAGCAAGAACAACAATTGGCCCGCGAATCAGGCACTGCACAGGGGGCATGGTAATGATCTCTATGCTATCCGAGCGTCAATTGAATACACAGGGAGATAAACGATCAATGCATCCAGTACAAGTAATTGCGGTTACCGGTGGTAAGGGTGGCGTAGGTAAGAGTAATGTTTCAGTAAACATGAGCATCGCCTTAGCTGAAATGGGTCGCCGAGTGGTGTTATTAGATGCAGATTTGGGTCTGGCTAATATCGATGTGTTATTGGGTATCAGTTCAAAAAATAACATCAGTAATGTATTAAGTGGAGAAGTACCACTGCAAGACATACTGGTCAACGGCCCAGGTGGCATTCGTATTATACCTGCTGCTTCTGGAACTCAAGCCATGGCACAGTTGGCGCCAGAAGAGCATGTTGGATTGATTCGTGCGTTTAGCACTATAGCCGATCAAATGGATGTATTAGTTGTAGATACAGCGGCTGGCATCAGTGACGGCGTTGTAACATTTGTAAAAGCCGCACAAGAAGTATTAGTGGTAGTAACAGATGAGCCAACCAGTATTACAGATGCCTATGCGTTAATTAAATTATTAAATCGCGACCACGGATTGTTCCGTTTTCGTATATTGGCCAACATGGTGAAAACCCCTCAAGATGGCCATAACCTATTTGCAAAAATCACTAAAGTCACCGATCGATTTTTAGATATCGCTTTACAATATGTGGGCAGCATTCCATTTGATGAATCTGTAAAGCGTGCTGTACAGCGACAAAAACCCGTTATTCTAGCCTACCCAAGGGCTAAAGCGTCACTGGCATTTAAGTCCTTGGCTAAAAAAGTGGATTCTTGGCCCTTGCCAACCAGTCCTAGAGGCAATTTAGAGTTCTTTGTTGAAAATTTAATATCGACAGCTGTTCGCGGATAATTTATGGCAATGACCAATGGTTTCGCTATGTATACTGGCGAAAACAATGCAAATTTTGACAAGCTGATTCAAGATTACGCAACGCTTGTAAAACGAATTGCCCACCACTTGAAAGGTCGTTTACCAGCGTCTGTTCAAGTAGATGACTTGATACAGTCAGGCATGATTGGGTTAATTGAAGCAGCAGGTAAATATGAACCCAGTAAAGGCGCCAGTTTTGAAACCTACGCAGGTATTCGAATTCGTGGTGCTATGTTAGATGAAATTCGAAAAGGGGATTGGGCACCAAGAAGTGTGCATCGAAACAGTCGCCGTATCGCAGATGCCATACGATTTGTTGAAAGCACCACAGGCCGTGACGCTCAAGACCAAGAAGTTGCCCACGCATTAGATATGACCATGGATGAGTACCATCATCACCTACAAGACGGTGCAGGCTCACGCTTATTCAGTTTTGAAGAGCTGCTTGATCAGCCAGGTGAAAGAGAAGGGGAGTTGGTTAACCCTGATCAAACAAGCCCTTTAGAAGGGATCTCTAGTGAAAAATTTAAAGATAATTTAGCCGATGCTATTAGTAAACTCCCCGAGCGCGAGCAACTGGTACTGGCTTTGTATTACGATGAAGAACTCAATCTAAAAGAAATTGGTGCCGTATTAGAAGTCAGTGAGTCACGAGTGAGCCAAATACACAGTCAGGCAGCTTTGCGCTTACGATCGCGTCTATCAGACTGGACAGATACAACTGTTGAATAACGCTTTATCTAAGACCAATATTCTTATTCTTTTATATCGAGTGCTTTTTAAAGGCGCCTATTTAATATACTTACCTTTTAAATCTTCATATCTTTAGCAGTCAAAACCCCACTTAGTTAGGCTGTTTTGTTCATTCCTCACGTTTATTGAGTCCTTATTTTCTTGTGACAACCTAAAAACACTATAACTGGCTGTGTTGACCCATATTTTCTTAATATTCCAATCGTGACATGCATAAAGTGTACTAGACTTATTTTAGGTATTTCATAAGGATCAGCCAAACCAACATCATAATTTATAACAAATAGTCTAATTCAGCCTACAGTTTGAAAACACGAACTGTCTGCTGGATTACTGAGTAACAGTGACTAGACTAAAATTATGTGAAACAGGCTTTGGCTGGGGCGCTGGGAGGTAGCTTTGGATAAAAATATGAAAATTCTCGTGGTAGATGATTTTTCTACAATGAGACGAATCATCAAGAACTTATTGAGAGATTTGGGATTTACAAATACTCAAGAAGCGGATGATGGCTTAACAGCTTTACCCATGCTTCAAAATGGCGATTTTGATTTTCTTGTCACCGACTGGAATATGCCGGGGATGACGGGAATCGAATTACTTAAGCACGTTCGTGAAGACGAGCGACTTAAAACATTACCGGTATTAATGGTAACCGCTGAAGCAAAACGAGATCAGATAGTGGCAGCCGCTCAGGCTGGCGTTAATGGTTATGTTATTAAGCCGTTCACCGCTGCTGTATTAAAAGAGAAAATCGAAAAGATTTTTGAACGAGTGGACGGATAATTAGGATGTATCCATGGCAGCACTGGAATTAGATTCTTCTTCTGGTGATTTCGAAAAACTGTTCGGGGAAAAAGCGAAAGAGCTTACAACTCGATTAGAGAATAACGATATCGCTGGTGCGGTAGGGATGATTCAAGACTTACAAAAAGTCAGGGATGAAAACCTTTACCAAGAAATTGGGCGATTAACTCGTGCATTACATGAGTCCATTAAGAACTTTAAGTTGGACACGAATGTCGGGGCAGGGTCTGAAATCGATGAGGCTCATGAAGGCTTAGCTTATGTCGTTGAGATGACAGCAAAAGCGGCAAATAAAACCATGGATATGGTTGATGCCGCTCTGCCATTATCTGAAGGGATATCGTCAGAAGCATTAGAAATAAAGCAAGAGTGGGATCGGTTCTTAAAAAAAGAATTAGCACCCTCTGAATTTCGTGATTTAACAAAGCGCATCAGTGTTTTTTTAGATAATACAGAAATAAGTACGAAAAAATTAAATGGCAATTTGAATGACATTTTATTAGCCCAAGATTTCCAAGATTTAACGGGGCAGGTTATTCAAAAAGTAACCACTATGGTGACGGATGTTGAGTCTCGATTAGTGAATTTAGTGTCGATGGCAGGTCATGTAGATGAAATGACAGGCATCAAACACAATTGTACTGAAGAAAAGGCCGAAGTTGACGACCCAACAAAAGGGGTCGGACCTCAAATTAATGCAGAAGATAATGAAGATGTAGCATCAAACCAAGATGACGTGGATGACTTGTTATCCAGTCTCGGGTTTTAAAGGAGTGTTGGGATGAGTTTGGATGCCGATGAAGAAATCCTCCAGGACTTCCTTGTAGAAGCTGGTGAAATTCTAGAGTTGCTAGGTGAGCAATTGGTTGAAATGGAAAATCGACCAGATGATCAAGACCTATTAAATTCAATATTCCGTGGATTCCACACGGTAAAAGGTGGTGCGGGCTTTCTCCAATTAACACCCTTGGTTGATTGTTGTCACGTGGCTGAAAACGTATTTGATATTTTACGTAATGGACAACGTTCAGTTTCTACTGAATTAATGGATGTGGTGCTTAGGGCACTGGATACCGTTAACGAAATGTTTGATGTAGTACGAGCAGGCGAAATGCCTGGACCGTGCGACCCTCAATTAATAGCTGATTTGTCGGTATTTTCTAAGCCCGAAGTTCAAGACGAAGTTGCTCCCGCGGTTGAGGCTCCTGTAGCCGAAGCTCCTGTAGATACCTCTGTATCAGAAGACGTTGCAGCACCTGCATCAGGTTCATCTCCAATTACGCCCGAAAGTGTTTTAGCCGGAGAGGGCGATATAACCGATGATGAATTCGAAGGTCTATTAGATGCTTTAGACGAACCTAAAGCAGAAAAACCGGCTGCACCAGCAGCGCCGCCAACCCCTGCTGCAAGCGATAGCAATGAAATAACAGAAGATGAATTTGATGCTCTGCTAGATCAATTGCATGGCGAGGGTAAAAGCCCTACCGACAACACTGCAGCAGAAGCGCCAGCGGCTCCAAAAGAACCTGCGCCAGTCCCAGCGGTAGCGGCTGCAGCTGGTGGCGAAGAGAATATCAGTGAATCTGAATTTGAAGAGTTATTAGATAAGCTACATGGGCAGGGTAAAGGTCCAACAGAAACGGTTAATGAAGGTGCTGTAGAATCTGCACCAGCAGCTGCTGCACCCACGCCGGCCACGCCACCACCACCTACACCACCAGCAGCGGCTAAGCCAGCGGCAGCTAAAGCTGATGCGCCAAAGCCAGCGGCTAAAAAATCAGAAGCACCGGCGGCGGCTGAAGCCACTGTACGTGTTGATACTAAGCGTTTAGATGACATCATGAATATGGTGGGCGAGCTAGTACTGGTACGAAACAGATTAGTTAGGCTGGGTTTAAAAAGCACCGACGAATCCATGTCGAAAGCCGTTGCTAACTTAGATGTTGTAACGGGTGATTTGCAAACCTCTGTTATGAAGACACGTATGCAACCGATCAAAAAAGTATTTGGTCGTTTTCCACGAGTGGTACGTGACCTTGCACGTAATTTGAAAAAAGAAGTCACGCTAGAATTACGTGGTGAAGAAACCGATTTAGATAAAAATTTAGTAGAAGCATTGGCCGATCCGCTAGTCCATTTGGTTCGAAATGCGGTAGATCACGGTGTAGAAATGCCGGATGAGCGAATAGCGTTAGGCAAAGATAAACGCGGAACCGTTATATTAAGTGCCGAGCAAGAAGGTGATCATATCCTGCTTTCTATTCAAGAAGATGGCTGGGGAATGGATCATAAAAAACTTCAGCAAATAGCGGTTGAAAAAGGCGTAATGGATCAAGACGCCGCAGATCGCTTAAGCGATAGTGAATCGTTTAACTTAATATTTGCACCGGGCTTCTCGACCAAAACTGAAATCAGTGAAGTATCAGGTCGTGGCGTAGGCATGGATGTGGTGAAAACAAAAATCACACAGCTAAACGGAACCATCACAATTGATTCAGTCATGGGCAAGGGTTCCAAGTTCATGATCAAGGTGCCATTAACGTTAGCGATTATGCCTACTTTAATGTTTACGCTAAAGAATCAAGCATTCGCCTTTCCATTAGTAAGTGTAAATGAAATATTTCACTTAGACTTAACTAGAACCAATGTGGTAGATGGTCAAGAAGTAGTCGTGGTTCGAGATAAAGCCATTCCCTTATTTTATCTGAAACGCTGGCTTGTTAACTCTAATGGATTAACTGAAGAAGTTGCGTCTGATAATACTGAAACAGAAGGCCATGTTGTGGTGGTGTCTGTGGGTACACAGCGAGTAGGGTTTGTGGTGGATCAATTAATTGGACAAGAAGAAGTGGTGATAAAACCATTAGGTAAAATGTTACAAGGTACTCCAGGTATGTCTGGGGCAACCATAACAGGTGATGGGCGAATTGCACTTATTTTAGATGTTCCAAGTATGTTGCATCGTTACGCGAAGCGAGGCCTGATAGCGGCTTAAAATCAGACTTTTTAGTCGTATATTTTAGGCCTTTGGGCCAATGGGAAGTTGATGGCCATTAAGGTTTTAGTCGTGGACGACTCAGGTTTTTTTCAAAAACGTATTTCTGAAATACTAAAACCTGAGGCAGATATTAAAATTGTGGGGTTTGCGAATAATGGCCGCGAAGCCATTGAAAAAGCACAAAGTTTAAATCCTGATGTTATTACCATGGATTACGAAATGCCCGTTATGGATGGATTAACGGCATTACGTAATATTATGAAGATTAAACCCACCCCAGTTCTTATGTTTTCATCCCTTACCTATGATGGTGCTAGAGTCACGCTTGATGCATTAGATGCGGGTGCCGTTGATTTTCTACCCAAAAATTTTGAAGACTTACAACGCGGTGGTACAGCTATTCGTTCGTTGTTAATTAATAAAATTAAAAATGTTGCTCGCAATTATAATCGATCCGCTGCTGCCAGTATGGTGTCATCCACGGTTCAAAGTAATACGCTGAACACAGCGGTTAAACCTCTATTAAATAGTAATCAACCTAGTACAGACAGAACGGCTATTACTGAGTCGGGCCGTATAAATAAAGCGTCATTAGAAAGGTCCAGTACAGCCGAGCCTTTAAGTAATATAAAAGAAAACTCTCCATCTAAGAAAAATACACGTTTAAATGGCATTGATCTTATTTTAATTGGAACCAGTACCGGTGGCCCTGTCGCACTACAAAAAGTATTAACGCAATTACCGTCTAGCTTTCCAAAACCCATACTATTAATACAACACATGCCTGCTTCATTCACAGGCGCATTCGCAGAACGGTTAAATACACTGTGCCAAATAACCGTTCAGTTAGCACAAGATGGGGATATCATAAAACCTGGAGTGGCGTATTTAGCACCAGGGGGGCAGCAAATGATGTTGGAGCGAGGCAAGCTTAGAATTATTGATGGCGATGACCGAATGAACTATCGCCCATGTGTAGACCTTACGTTTGCATCGGCTGCCAAGCATTTTCCTAAACGCTCATTAGCCATTATTTTAACAGGCATGGGCAGTGATGGATGTGAGGGCGCAAAATTAATGAAACAAACAGGCTGCCCGATTTGGGCTCAAGATAAAGATTCTTGTGTGATTTATGGAATGCCAATGGCCATTGCTAAAGCCAATTTAGCGGATGCCGTTTTACCGTTAAATAACATTGGCCAGATTTTGGTAAAAGAAGTTCAATAACAACAGGTTACTCCTAGCCATATATACACTGGGAGTTGATTAACTTTAAATGCAATGCCATAGACCTTGTGGGTCAAAGAGGAACGGTAATGAACTGGTTAGGCCTAGCAGGGATTTTGCTGGGTATTACCGCAATTGTATTCGGTAATATTGCAGAAGGAGGTGTGACATCAGCGCTTATTAATGGGCCTGCATGCATTATTGTATTTGGCGGTACATTTGCGGCTGTCATGGTGCAAACACCTAGCAGCATCATTAAGCATGCGTTCTTGCGTACGTTTTGGTTAATTATTCCCCCCCGTTATGATTTAGATGATTTGCTAGAGACCTTATGCCAATGGGGGCAAACTGCTCGCAAAGAAGGCTTAGTAGGATTAGAAAAAATAGCCGACGTTGAACCCACACCTTTAGCAAAAAAAGGACTGAACTTATTAGCCGATGGACAAACGCCCATCGCTATTCGAAACAGTCTAGAAATGGATTTATACAAACAAGAAGACGAAGGATTACAGTCGGCTCATATTTATGAAAGCTTAGGCGGATACGCCCCCACCATTGGTATTTTAGGTGCTGTATTGGGTTTAATGCAGGTACTAGGCACATTGGAAGATCCTGCATTAATTGGCCCTGGTATCGCCACTGCGTTCGTTGCCACCATTTATGGGGTAGGCAGCGCCAACCTATTATTTTTACCCATGGCGCAGCGCTTAAAGCATGTGGTGAAAAGTGAATATTTGTATCACGAATTGATCATAGAAGGGCTTGTTGCCATTGCCGAGGGGGAGCATCCCAACTCTATACGTTACCGATATGAAAACTTAAAGCGAAGTTAGCACCAGCCGATAACCTTTTATAAACATTAAAATAGGCATGCCAATATATAAATGGGTATGCGATAAAATTACACCGCACAACGACAGATGTTTAATTTATGCCTAGACGCCACAAGCCACCAGAAAGCACGCACTCAGATCGCTGGATGGTGTCTTATGCTGATTTTATGACCTTACTTTTCGCATTCTTTGTTGTGATGTACGCGATGTCAGTGGTGAATAATCAAAAATTTGAACGTATGAGCCATGCGCTAGTGGGTATATTTGAATCATCAGCCACTTTGCCTCTGCCGGTAGAGATAGACAATATCATCCCGTCAATAGTCACTGAGTCAGACAATCAAAAGTACGACAATAATGACGAATTTGAGATCCAAGAATTGCAAAACAACCTTCAAGCCTTGGTGCAAGAAAACATTAAAGAATTGCTGACACAGCCAGAGTTTCAATTAGAAAATTACAATGATTGGCTTCAAATTGAAGTGCAGGCCGATCGGATATTTAAAGCAGGCACAAGTAAGTTCACCCAAGGAGGTGAGCAAACGTTAGTAGTATTAGCTAAGGCGTTTGAGAAATTTGATCTTGATATCAATATTGAAGTTTACACAGACATTACAAATGATGATGACCTGAATGATTGGCAATTATCTGCCGCACAAGGGGCAAGTATTGCCTATGTGTTAACCATGGAAAAAATTGCCCCTACCCGTTTAGCGATACAATCTTATGGGCCTTATCATCCAATTGCGACAAATGATGACGAAGAAGGCAAGGCTATTAACAGAAGGGTTATTTTTATGATTGACCGCACAGGAAATCAGCGAAATAGAACAAAAATTGTGACGGATCGTCACCTATCTGCTAAGCCTATATTAGAAGCTGTAAATTAATTTAACAGGGCGTCATGCACGCAGGAACAATATGTGCATATTTATTAAACAAATTAATGCTATGACAGTAATTTGTTTATGAAAGACGATATAAGGTTGTGTTAGTGAATATATTTACAGTAAGACACACTTGGCCAGGGAGTAAATAACGTGCATGTAGGGGCCGTTGCTAATCAAAAAGGGGGCGTGGGTAAAACCACGACCACCGTCAGTCTTGCCGGTTTGCTTCGTGAGCAGGGCCACCGTGTGCTTATGGTAGACCTTGATCCACATGGTTCACTTACCAGTTATTTTAAATATGACCCAGATGATATTGACACCAGTACCTTCGATTTATTTATGCATGAAGGGAAAATTCCAGACGGTTTACCCAAACAAATTATTAAACATACTAGTAAAGAAGGCATTGATCTTTTTCCAGCCAGTACAGCATTAGCCACCTTAGAAAGGCGTGTGGCAGGTCAGGGTGGTATGGGGTTGGTAATCTCTAAAGCGCTGGCCACTTTATGGGATGAATACGAATATGTTCTGATCGATACACCTCCTATATTAGGTGTATTGATGATTAATGCGCTGGCGGCGGCTCAAAGACTTTTAATACCTGTGCAAACGGAATACTTAGCAGTAAAAGGGCTAGAGCGAATGACGCATACTTTAGCCATGGTTATGCAAAGCACAAAAAAACAATTACCGTTTACCATTATTCCAACATTATTTGATCGCCGAACTCACGCATCGATTAATGCCTTAAAAAAGATAAGAGAGCTATATGGTGATCAGGTTTACAAAGAAGCTATTCCGGTAGACACCAAGTTTAGAGACGCCAGTGAATTAGGAAAAATACCATCCGACCTGGATTCTCAGGGAAGAGGGGTCAGAGTGTATCGGCACTTATTAGGTATTCTTATCAATAAAGCTGATGCAGCCTAGGGGTTATTATGAATAAAACCTCTGATAAGGTCATTTCCGATTATTTAAATAACATGTTTATGGATTTAACCATATCTGAACCAGATGTAATTACTAACGTGTGTACAGAATACGTACCGCTTGATAGTACTCAAACTGGATTTCAGTTGGTCCCTTGTATGGATCCTTTTCAGTTTATGAATTTAGAGCATTCAATTTCACCTAGCAAAATTTGGCTCGCGTATTTAATGATTTTGAATCTAGCAAGAACACTGCCCTTTGGGCCTTTAAAAAAGTACTGCTTACAGCAATGCCAAATTCTGATTAATCAGTTTAACCAACAAAGTTGTCATTAGGTGATGTATGAAAAGTGCGTCAGTTAGTCATGCTCTAGAAAAAACAGTTGATACCGTAAAGGTAAAAGAAAGAACGGGTAAGGTTGATGTGGT
This sequence comes from Bermanella sp., assembly GCA_034112345.1. Lineage (GTDB taxonomy): Bacteria > Pseudomonadota > Gammaproteobacteria > Pseudomonadales > Oceanobacteraceae > Bermanella. The sequence continues at coordinate 21,423 of JAWUVN010000049.1, forward strand.
TGTTCAAGAATATATGGACAATCTATTAGGCGATCTTTTTCTGTCGACTGACACAGAAGTAGAAACGATACCTGATAAAGCATCAGCTATTACTCCAGAAGTCGAAGCTGTAAACAAAATAGCTTCTGTACCAGATAATACCACAACGGCACCTTTAGCCGTGGTAACTGCGCTTAAAACCGAATCAAAACCTGAAGCAGTAGTGGCCGCTGCCTTAGTGGAAAGCCCAGCTTCGCCTGCTCCTGTGGCTGCCGAGCCACAAGTCAAAACATACGCCAAAGTGATTCCTCATGTCAGTATGCCTGATGAAAGTACTTTACCGATAATGGAAAAAACACAGCCCATTAAAGAAGTGACTGCAGTTAAGCCACAGGCACAAAAACACGTTCCGACTATTAAACCGAACCCAATACGGGAATCTACATTAAAGGCAGATGTGACCTTGCCGACTGTCGAGGTTCCTTTACCATCGGCAGAAGAATCTGAGCCGATTGAAGTAATAGAAAAGCGTTTCCCTAAAGCCCCTAGTTGGGCGCAAGAGTCGTTTGAAGTATTGCTGTTTGATGTGTGTGGATTAAAGCTAGCCGTACCAATGGAATCATTGGGGCGTATCATAAAAGTCGAGCACGAAACGAATCATTTAATCGGACGCCCCAGTTGGTTTATGGGAGCCTACAACGAAGCAGAAGAGCATTTGTATGTGGTAGACACTGCCAAATACATCATGCCGGAAAAAGGTTACGACCTTGAACTTGATGGCTTTGAATACTTGATTCAATTGCAAAAAAGCAAATGGACACTGGCCTGCAAAAACGTTCATACCACCGTCAGGCTAGAACCTGATCAAGTAAAATGGCGTTCCAGTGAAGGTAAGCGCCAGTGGCTTTCAGGCACCGTGATAGAACACATGTGCGCACTGATACACGTAGACAAACTCGTTGAATTATTAAAAGCCGATTCTTGAGTTATAGGTTAATCAGCTACCCAATTATTAATTAGTAACACCCTATATAAAATTGGATGCTTATATTCAAGCCATAAGTATTTTCACCTTAATGATTTATGTAGCTTTACGTCCTAACAGGCTGGCACGCTTCCCCACACTGAATGCACTAACCCTCAGACCTTATTTAAAATAATTACCCAACAGACTGGCACGCAACCTGCTCTAGTCTAAACTGATAACAAGGACTGTTATGTATTTGACGGATTGCCAAATATCAATAACTGGTAATCGACGTAAATAGGAGTAAGTATCGATGAGTACCTATGAAGCAAAAGGGGCAGTAGACGATCCCGTGTTGCAGTGGGTGATATTTCGTTTAGATAACGAAACGTATGGCATCAACGTAATGCAGGTACAAGAAGTGCTGCGTTACACCGAAGTTGCTCCTGTACCCGGTGCACCACCGTATGTATTAGGGATTATCAATCTACGTGGTAATGTTGTTACCGTAATTGATACTCGCTTACGTTTCGGTTTGTTACAGACAGAAACCAATGATCAAACCCGAATAGTGATTATCGAAACCGAAAATCAAGTGGTGGGTATCTTGGTAGATGCTGTAGCCGAAGTTGTGTATCTACGTCAATCTGAAATTGAAACCACACCAAATGTGGGCAATGAAGAAACCGCTAAATATATTCAGGGTGTTTGTCATAAGAACAAAGAACTGCTTATTTTGGTTGATCTTGAGAAGATGATGTCAGATGAAGAATGGGCTGAACTCAACGACTTTTAATCGTTGCCATTCACAGACATAAATTGAAAAACAGCAGTTAATATCATCTGGGTTATTGTATTAATAACCTAGGTGAATAATAAAATTAACAAACCACACCGAGTTAATATACTAACTGGGTAACTGCGAGTAGTAATCATGTTGGAATCAATCCTAGCTTTAGAAGTGTCTAGTATCATTATGTTGTGCGCGTCCAGTTTATCTGTACTTGCCTTGGCATCGTCTATTAAAAATGGACGAACATTAACGACACAGAAAAAACAACAGATGATGATTAATCGACGACTGCAAGAAGACAATCGAGCATTATCAAAAAGTGCAGTGGGTATGGGGCAAAAAGTGCTAGAAACAGAGCGCAGATTAAACGACGTACTCAAAAAACAATTTTCGATTCAGAATGGCAAGCCAGAGCATCCATCTTATGATCAGGCGACACGTCTCATAAAAATGGGCGCATCTGAAAACGATTTAGTAAGCAACTGTGGATTTAGCCATGGCGAGGCAGAGCTATTACTCTCGTTGAACAAACAAGTTAAAGATGCACACGTACATTAATATTAGTACGCATTAAAAATCGGTGGATGTGGTTCTGTAAAATTAAGTGCTTATTCCACCAATATTTTTCAAATGTATATTAATAACGGATACAGGCAGTTATTAAGCAGCCTCTTTCTGTACTCATGAAGACACTTTAAGAAATTAATCGTGCGTAACCCACTCTGAAGAGAACCCATAAATAGAGTGTTCAAATCGATTCAGGATTCAGAATACATATACAATTAGTGATTAAAGTGTCATTGCTTAATACTATACGCCCTGTTGTCAAATGTGTTTTAGTGACAATTTGGTATATATCCTACCGACCCTTACACCCAATCAATCCAAGCCCATCTAAAAACAGCACCTATACTAAAATTAATTGGTAAAAGGAGTTGTGGCTGTGTCAAAGTTTATAGGGGTTCTGATATTCATCTGTATCAGCCTGACTTCTCAGTCTGAAGAAATACAGTCAATTAAAGGTGCAAATACCGTAGATGCATACGAAGCGCTGAGTCTATTTGAAAAAGGGGCAACCTTTATTGATGTGCGCGAACAGTTCGAGTTTCAATTAGGGCACATTCGCAGTGCCGTGCATTTAGATTTAAAGCGAGGCTTTAACGACTTATACCTAATCGAAACTCTGGATCGTAATATCCCAATCGTTATCTACTGCAACAGCGCACACTGTTATCGCAGTGCAGTGGCCACTTTTCTTGCTGTGAATTGGGGTTACGAAAACGTACATTATTTCAAAGACGGTTACTTCACCTGGTTAGCATTGGATTTACCGGTTGTTATGAATAACAGCCAAGACCATATTACAGCCCAGTCAGAAGAAGATAGCCATTGGCGTGAAAGCATGAAAACAGCACTGGCCGACTTACAGGTGGCCAGATCATCAGGCACTGACCTTCAAGCTAGTAAGCTTCAATAGGTGTACCAACCAGCCCAATGACCATGACACCCCTAACAGCTTGTTTTTATTCGTAAAAAAATGAGTAAAAGGGGTGACAAAAGAAAATCCATACGTATAATGCACGCCACATCTTAGCAGCTTGCTGTTTTGGTCAGTCCCATTGACCAATAAAATAAGATGCGTGTGGGGCCTTAGCTCAGCTGGGAGAGCGCGTCGCTGGCAGCGACGAGGTCAACGGTTCGATCCCGTTAGGCTCCACCAATTTTTTTAAGTTCGGCCTATAACTTAAAAATCTTATGTGTCCCGTTCGTCTAGAGGCCTAGGACACCGCCCTTTCACGGCGGTAACAGGGGTTCGACTCCCCTACGGGATACCATTTTTACTTTTTAATACTCTGCCAAATACTTACTCCAATACTCCAATACTCAGCCTAATTTTCGACCCAATACTCCAGCACCTTAATTTAGCGCCAAATCTAACTAGGAATATCAAGTCGAGCTAAATGGATTCTGTGAATCTTTGCGCACCTAAAAAGACTTGTTTGATTTAACCGTTCATTCTGAACTTGTCGAAGGGCGTAACCTCGCATTGATCTATTAATTTAGGCGGCATCTATATCTGGGTAGTTGTGGGTGTTTCTCACGTAAATGTGAAGATGTTAGCTAGACCGTACATTCTGGTATCGCCAGGGCCGGCGACACTTACCTTACCTTGCAGGGCAGGGCATAAGCGAGAATGCTCACTTAATAACCTTATTTATAGTGTGTTTTATGAACAGGTAACAATGGAGTGTTCCGTTATTACTCAGGTGTATCTTTCATTCTTGATTACCAAACATTTGTACCACTAAAATGTGAACCTAGTTTCACATTGTTATGCGTTATTTAGCTGATAAATTCATTTTATATGCACAAAAGCATAGTTTTTTAGGTTCGTCTGTACCACTTAAGGTATGACTGTCTATCAGTTGATCAGTCATACAGGAGGATTAGTCATCCTTAGGGGTGAAAATGTAATGGATTGTAAATTCCTTGGAAACAAACAGTGTGCAGAGCAATCAGGGCGGGTTAGGATTCATTCCAAGTTAAGAACAATAATAAAGAGCAGTACTTCTAATGCAGTGTTTACAAAAATATTTAATTGCCGCGGTAATAGTTTTAGGAATTAGTCAGTCGGTAATAGCAGAAGATGTTAGTAAAAAGCCAATAACACAAGAAGTAATAAACGCAGCGCAATTAGAGCTTAGCTATTTAGCTATGGGATCTGCTAAAAAAGCACTTGCTCAAATTAATGAAATAGAAAAACCGTTTTTTAAAGTGTTTGCTTCTGTAATGGCGACAAATGGTGGAACAAGAACATTTAATGCGAACAAAGAAAATGAAGAGCTAGCAACGAGTAAGGCTGTTGTCGCATTAAAAATTTCGATGAAAAAGATGGC
>JAWUVN010000050.1:0-11734 GCA_034112345.1 Bermanella sp.
GCACAAACGGCATTCAGTCTCTAGATTTGATAGGTCGTAAAATTGTGGCTAACGGCGGTGCATTCTTTAAAATCTACGCTGACGAAATTAACGACTTCATAGCGTCTCAAGAAGGCAATGCAAAAATGGCTGAATTTACGATGCCATTGAAAGCCGCTTTAGCGAATTTAGCATCATTAACTGAGTGGGTTGTAGAAAAAGCACAAGGTAATGCCAATGAGATCGGCGCGTCTTCGGTTGAATACTTACAAGTATTTGGTTACACATCATTTGCATACATGTATGCCATGATGGCTGAGAAAGCGCTTGAGAAAGAAGGGACTGAACCATTCTATGCTAACAAATTAGCAACGGCTCGTTTCTTTACTCAACGTCTATTGCCAAGATACATCTCTTTATCTGAATCAGTTAAAGGCGGAGCAGATTGTTTGTTCGCTATGGAAGCAGATCAATTTTAAGTCAGGATGACTTTTATCCTGAGTTCACATGGATGTGAAAAACTCAGGGTTTAATGCCTACAGGACGTAGGTAGTAGATTCTGTCAGGAACATAGAATCGCAATTTTATTGAAAAAGCCGAATCAGAAATGATTCGGCTTTTTTGTTCTTTATCGTTACTAAAAATATAGGTTTAAATATGAGTGATTGGTTTATGGTCAGCGTATGGCTGGAGAACCAAGAAAAGGATATTCACTTCGAAGTCACAAACGAAGATGGTGAGCAATACTTCTTTACTTTAAAAGGTGATCTAGTGAAAGAAGCTGTCAAGCTGGAAGGAGGAAGCTTGATTGATCAGTTTTATTACGCAGAAGAAGATTTTTTAGCTCTAGCAGTATCATTGATTGACTCTGAATATTTAGAGTCCGAACAAAACTATGTTGTAAGTGGTGCTCAGTTCAAAAAATATTTTTGATTAAGCGCTGCATAAATATTGAATGAAAAACCCATAATACTGCTTGATTTTAAGTGGCCATATTGAAATTTATTTAAAGTGGTTTAAGTTTATACGAAGCCACTTCACATTTACAAAATAGAATAATGGTGTTTCTAGGTAATATGGGAAAGGGAGGTTATGCTAGCGGCCATCTGATGTTTGTTGCGTATTAAAATAATTACAACAAGAGAGAATTATGGCACTGGTAAAGTATTTACAAGTATTAGCGAAGCATGACGGTAGTGATTTATATTTAAGTACAGGTGCTGTTCCTAGTGCAAAGTTTCAGGGAACACTAAAGCCCCTTGGAAAAGAAGCATTAAAGCCTGGGCAAATTGAAAAATTATTACTCGATGTATTAGACGATGAACAAAAGCAAGAATTTTCCGAGGAGATGGAATTAAATATTGCAATTTCAGCGCCCGGTGGTGGTCGTTTTCGTATTAATGCGTTTAGACAGCGTACAGAAGTATCCATTGTTGCCCGTAATATAGTTGCTGAAATTCCAGCTTTTGATAAGTTAGGGTTACCCGAAGTACTTAAGGAAGTTATTGCAGAAAAGCGTGGTTTAATTTTATTTGTTGGCGGTACGGGCTCGGGTAAGTCAACATCGTTAGCATCCTTAATTGACTATCGTAATAGTCACAGTACAGGTCATATCATCACAATTGAAGACCCTATCGAGTACGTACATACTCATAAAAACTGCATTATTAATCAGCGTGAAGTGGGTGCTGATACAAAAAGCTTTCAGGCCGCACTAAAAAACACATTGAGACAAGCGCCTGATGTGATTTTAATTGGCGAAATTCGAGATCGTGAAACAATGGAGCACGCGTTAGCATTTGCTGAAACGGGGCATCTTGCGATATCTACCTTGCATGCGAATAACGCAAACCAGGCCATTGACCGAATCATTAACTTTTTCCCTGAAGAAAGGCGGCCTCAATTGTTACAAGATTTAGGTTTGAATATGAGGGCGATTATTTCTCAGCGCTTAATTCCAACCATTGATAATAAGCGAGTAGCAGCCGTGGAGGTTTTACTGGGTAATAAAACCATCGAGGATCTAATTTCTAAAGGCGATACCGGTGGTATTAAAGAAATCATGACCAAATCAGAGAATTTGGGCATGCAAACATTTGATGCAGCGTTGTTCAGGTTGCATCAAGCTAAGCGTATTAGTTTGGATGAAGCTGTTAAAAATGCTGATTCCGCAAATAACTTACGTTTACGTATTAAATTAGATGAAAGTACTGATGGAGAAAGTGAAACAGGGTCTGGGATGGGGCTGACGCTAGAGAAGACCGAAGCTGAAAATTTTGCCGAAGTCGCCAGAAAAAAAGAAGACGCTGAATTAGCAGCTTTACGAGCGGTGACAGCATAATAACCTGCCATATCATTTTTTAGTATTCAAATTTAAAAGCATCATTCGTAAAGGGTGATGCTTTTTTAATGCCTATTTTTTTTGTTTAAAGGCTTACTCGACTTGATCGTCTATCAGCTATGGAATGTAGGAAATGAGAGCCGCTTTTGTTGCAGTAAGCATTATTTTGGTCTGGTAGACTTTTTTCATAGCCATTGTTATTACCAAGCCAGTAGTGCTCATAAGGGTGGGAATGCTCCTAGGTAGGCGAAATCGATATAGGGCGCTCTAAGGCCCAGAGCAATAAAACAAAATTGTATTATTTTCATAAGAAGCCACTTTTGTATTGATGTTTATTCGTTGTTCACTAGTTGTTTGTGGTTAAAGAAAAGACACTAAAACCCATGGGTTACTTAGTCCAATTAAAGAACGGCTAAATAAGGTCAAAAATATTTGACCTTATTTTTATTAAGCTGGCGCTTTTGGACGTATGGAGACTGGGATATGTTGCGTAATATGCATGAAAAATAATGATAATAAAAAGCATGAAGTTAGTTGCACTCTTCTTCGGGGTTCTTTTTCCCCTTTTCTGCATAGCTTTGCCAGAGAAAATAATTTCATCGGATGAACTTGACCATGGGGCTGTTGCTTTAGATGGTTTGTGGGCGTTTGACTGGCAAGAACTTCACACAAACAGTCAGGCAGTGATGCGCGATGGCTTACAGCTACCTGGCTTGTGGAGCAAGCAGGGTCCATATTTGCCTCAAGGGTTTGCAACGCTAAGGCTATTGGTTAAATTGCCAGTAAAGGCCCTGTATTATTTAAGAATTCCAGATGTTCCTAGTGCTATAAGTCTGTGGGTAAATGGCCAGCAATTATACCGTCGAGGGGTGGTATCAAATAAAGCCGATTCCGAGTTGCCTGAGTTTGGCCCTGAAGTAGTTGCTTTGCCACCTGCTGATCAATATCAGCTGATATTGCATGTTAGTAATTTTCACCATACAGATGGTGGAATCTGGCACAATTTTATGATTTCTAATCAATCACATAAATCTGTATTACAGGATCAAAGTAAAATAGTAGATGCCGTCATATTTAGTTTTTTGATATTTGCATCTGTGTGCCTATTAGTTATTAATTTATCTCGGCATGGCCATGTTAGTCACTTACTGTTTGCCATGTTTATTTGGGTGATTGCATTTCGAAGTATTATGGTTGGTGAGCGAATTGCTTATGATTTTGTTTCTGGGGTTAGTTGGGAGAGCTGGCAAAGACTAGAGCATATTCTATTATTTTTAGCCTTGCCCTTATTTTTGTATTTCTTTCATCGTTTTTTTTCGATTAAGAATATGATTTTTGCGCACGCGATATTCATTATCACTCTATTTTTAGTGGCAAGTACGTTACTTTACCCATCACTTATTTTTACTAAATTTAGTCAGATAAGCCAAGTTTTAGGCGTGTTAAGCGTCATCTATATATTGATGATATCGGCTGTTTTAATAAAGCAGAAAGTGCAATATTCGATATGGTTTTCGGCGAGTTTTATTGGTGCTGCTGCTTTTGTCCTTCACGATTATTTGTATGCGCACTTATTTATACAATCAAGACCACTTTCTCAATTTGGTATGATTTCGTTTGTGGCTTTACAGATGCACATGCTTTGGATGCATCGTAAAAGTGATATTAAGTTGATGATGTTTGTTAAATCTAGTATTGATCATAAAATCAAGTCTATCACTCAAGTAAGTAAAAGCGATTTAGCTATTAAGGATTTGAGTGTGAGTCAGTGGGTATTAAAAATAAAACCGTATTGCGAAATATTAAATGTACCTATTCATATTAGGGGTGATAATTGTTTACTTCGGGTAGATGAAGAAGCACTAGAGAGCGCTGTTTTAATCATGGCACGTATTGCAGATAAAAATGATATGAAGGTACAGCTTTCTATATCTTGTGTTGACAACGACGTTGTGTTTTCGCTTTTATATGATGTTGCTTTTAATTCTAGTATCTTCGCATCGGATGACTTGAATGTAGTTCATCAGCTATTAAACGGTATTGGCTCAGTGTTAAATATAAAGCGGTTGCCAAAATCCTCTATTTTTGAATTCAAAATCCCTATTGTTCAACCTGTCGATTCGGAACTTGATTTAGGAGGGGTGAAATTTAAGGGAAATGAATTGGCGGATGCAATTTTATATTGTGGCGATGATACGGGTGTGCTTGAAAGAAGCTTGGAAGATGATTTTTATTTAGTAGATAGTGTTATTTCACAGGAGAATATTGTGAAGTACCGACCAAGTTTGATTATTTGGCAGGTTAATAACTGGGATGCTTATACTTTAGGGGATATCAGTAATATCATATCTGAGTTTCCTTACACTCCTATTTTATTGGTTGCTGATAATTTTCATAAAACTCAGTTGGCACAATGTATTCGATTAGGGATATCGGATTACATCATTACACCGGTATTGCCAGAGGAGCTATTATTAAAAACTAAACGGTTAAAGGGTTCTATTAAACCATCACAAGCTATAGCTAATAAGCAAGATATTCGAGATGTAACCGTTCAGTTGACCCGAAATTGTATTGCTATGTGGCAAAAATACAGTAACAAAAGCAAGGTTGACCTTGCTGAGAGCAGTCGACTATGGCGGGTATATGTTGACGGTAGCACTGCAAAAACACGAACACTTGATAAGTACCTATCATTACAATCACTGCCTAAGAATCCTCGCTGGGAAACGGTTAGTCGGACAGTGGATTATGTGTTGGAAGAATGTGAGCTAGATGATCTAGATAGAAAATTACTTAGTCAGCAGTTGTCTACATTTAATAAACTATTAGCAAGCTAAGTTGAATAAGTAATGAAAGCCAAATAAAAAATGCCGCCTAATCTTAGGCGGCATTTTTATTTGGGTATGGTACTAAAATAAAAAAGCTAAATTAACATTTAGAATCTAATTTTTCTTTTAGTACCTTGTTTACCATACCTGGATTAGCAGAACCTTTAGACGCTTTCATGACTTGCCCTACAAAGAAGCCTATCATTTTACCGCGTTTGTCAGGTTCAGCGCTGATGTAGTTTTGTACTTGACCATCATTATTGGCAAGAACTTCATCAACGATGCCTTCAATAGCACCTGAGTCACTTACTTGTTTTAATCCAAGAGAGTCGATTAAGGCATCAACATCATTGCCTTTTTGATCCCATAAGGCCTGGAATACAGATTTAGCACCTTTGCCTGAAATGGTGTTGTCTTTAATTCGGGCAATCATTGCGCCAAGGTTGTCTGAGGTAATAGGACAATCTGTAATCACTACGTCATTTTTATTTAGTGCAGCTGATAATTCACCCATTACCCAGTTGGCAGCCAGCTTATAGTCATTACACTTTACTGCAACCTCTTCAAAGTAAGCGGCCAATTCACGAGTAGCGGTTAATACCGCTGCATCATATTCGCTTAAGCTTTGCTCTGAGATCAGGCGTTGTTTTTTCTGGTCAGGCAGTTCTGGTAATGTTTTACGAATGGCTTCGATGTAATCGTCATCGATGACAATCGGTAATAGATCAGGGCATGGGAAGTAGCGGTAATCATTTTCTACTTCCTTAGAGCGCATTGAACGTGTTTCCATTTTGTTAGCATCAAACAAACGTGTTTCTTGTGTGATTACACCGCCGTCTTCTAGAATGTCACGTTGACGTTCAATTTCAACATTGATGGCTTGCTCAACAAATCGGAAGCTATTTACGTTTTTAATTTCTGTGCGAGTACCAAATTCTTCTTGGCCTTTAGGGCGCAATGATACGTTGCAGTCACAACGCATAGAGCCCTGTGATAGATCGCCATCACAAATGCCTAAGTAAGTAACAATACTGTGCATTTTTTTGAAGTAGGCAACGGCTTCTTTAGCGTTGCGCATTTCTGGTTCAGATACTATTTCAACTAGCGGTGTGCCCGCTCGGTTTAAATCGATACCCGACATGCCAGAAAAATCTTCGTGCAGAGATTTTCCTGCGTCTTCTTCTAAGTGCGCACGGGTAACGTTAATGCGACGGCTAGTGCCATCTTCCATATCAATATCGATATGACCCATGCCAACAATTGGGTGATGCAGTTGTGTGGTCTGATAGCCTTTTGGCGAGTCAGGGTAAAAATAGTTTTTACGATCGAATACCGAAACTTTTCCAATTTCTGCATCAATAGCACAGCCTAGCTTAACCGCCATGGCAAGAGCTTCTTGATTGAATACTGGTAATACACCAGGCAGGCCTAGGTCTACTAATGAAGCTTGTGTGTTGGGTTCAGCGCCAAAAGCGGTGCTTGATCCTGAAAATATTTTTGATTTAGTGGCTAGCTGAGCATGGATCTCAAGGCCAATTACTACTTCCCATTCCATAATAGAATTCCTTAAATACCTTGAGGTGCTTGTTTGTGGAAATCAGTTGCTTGCTGGAATTTGTGAGCCATATTCAACATGGTGGCTTCACTCCAGTAGTTACCGATCATTTGTAAGCCCACAGGCAAGCCATTGATTTGCCCCGCAGGAATCGACATTCCTGGTAGGCCAGCTAGGTTACAAGACAATGTGAACTTATCTTCCATATACATTTCAACAGGGTCACCTGATTTTTCTCCCGCTTTAAAAGCAGGGGACGGTGTTACTGGGCCCATTATCATATCGACTTGTTCAAACGCGCTTACAAAGTCATTTTTAATTAGGCGACGAATCTTTTGTGCTTTAACGTAATAAGCATCGTAAAAGCCTGTTGATAATGCGTAAGTGCCAACCATGATGCGACGTTTAACTTCGTCACCAAAACCTTCACCACGAGAACGCTTGTAAAGGTCTTCTACATCTTTAGGGTCTTCACAGCGATACCCAAAGCGTACTCCATCCATACGAGATAAATTGGCTGAGCATTCGGCAGGTGCCACAACGTAATAAGCTGGAATAGCAAGATCAGTGCTTGGCAGTGAAACTTCTTTAATGGTGCAGCCTAACTTTTCAAACTCAGTAATGGCATCACGAACGGTTTTTGCCATTTCTCCGTCCAGACTGTCAGGAAAAAATTCTTTTGGAATGCCGATGACTTTCCCAGCGATATCATTATTTAATGTCGCTGTGTAATCCGGAATGTCTTGGTCGATACTGGTGCTGTCTTTTTCATCAAAGCTAGCCATAACGTTTAGCATCATGGCGGCATCTTCAGCGGTATGCGTCATTGGGCCTGCTTGGTCTAGGGATGATGCAAATGCGATCATGCCAAAACGTGAGCAGCGGCCATATGTAGGCTTTAGACCTGTTAGTCCACATAGTGCGGCTGGCTGACGTATTGAGCCGCCAGTGTCAGTTCCTGTGGCTGCAGGGACTAGGCGCGCAGCAACGGCTGCGGCTGAACCACCTGATGAGCCACCTGGAATGGTTTCTTTGTTCCATGGGTTTTTAACCCCACCGAAAAATGAAGACTCATTTGATGAGCCCATGGCGAACTCATCCATATTAGTTTTGCCCAAACATACGGCACCTTGTTGTTTGAAGTTATCAACAACGGTGGCATCGTACGGAGGAATAAAGTTACCAAGCATTTTTGAGCCGCAGGTCGTTAGTGTGCCATCAGTGCAAAAAATGTCTTTATGAGCAAAAGGAACGCCAGTCCAGGGGGTGGCGTTACCAGCAGCGCGACGCTCGTCAGCGGCTTTCGCATCAGCTAAGGCTTGCGCTTCCATCACGGTAATAAAGCTATTTAAGCCATCATTGCCCTGATCGAATTGTTTAATACGATTTAAAAAGTGCTGAGTTATTTCAACACTGGTGAAATCGCCATTTTCTAAGCCTTTGGATATTTGGCTAATAGTTAGGTTATGCATAAAACGATCTACCTTATTCAACCACTTTAGGAACTAAAAACAGGCCATCTTGTTGCGCTGGAGCATTGGCCATATATTTTTCACGGTTGTTAGTTTCAGTTACTACGTCAGCGCGTAATCGCTGAACAGCATCTGTTGGGTGGGCCAAAGGTTGAACATCATCGGTATTAACCGCATTCATTTGTTCAACAAGGCCTAAGATACTGCTTAGCTCTGTTCTGTATTTGTCTATATTTTCATCACTGATGGCTAAACGAGCCAAATTAGCGATGCTTTTTACGTCTGAATGGTCAAGCGCCATGGATTTCTCTCGCTTTTTGAAGCTTTTTTTACCGCTTCTTTAATGTATGTCTAGAAAAGCCTATAAGTTAACACATTTCCGCCTTGCCCAAAATGCCTGCCGTTGATAGTCTAGACTGCAAAATAATATTGTATCATCTATGGAAATAACGGATGTTTAAAAAATTAAGAGGTATGTTTTCAAGCGACCTATCTATCGACCTTGGAACAGCGAATACCCTGATCTACGAAAGAGACAGTGGGATTACGCTAAATGAGCCGTCTGTTGTTGCGATTCGCTTGCAGGGGAATCAGAAGTCAGTGGCAGCGGTAGGAACAGAAGCCAAAAGAATGCTGGGCCGAACACCGGCTAACATTCAAGCGATTCGTCCCCTGAAAGATGGTGTAATTGCTGATTTTCAGGTGACTGAAAAAATGCTTCAGCACTTTATCAAAAAAGTACACGAAGACAGTTTCTTTGCTCCAAGCCCTCGTGTACTCGTCTGTGTGCCTTGTAAGTCGACTCAAGTAGAGCGAAAAGCGATTCGCGAATCATGCATTGGTGCTGGTGCTCGTAAAGTCTATCTAATTGAAGAGCCAATGGCTGCGGCAATTGGTGCAGGACTACCTGTAGAAGACGCTAGTGGTTCAATGGTTGTGGATATAGGTGGCGGTACCACTGAAATTGCAATTATTTCTCTAAACGGTGTTGTGTACAGCGAATCCGTTAAAGTGGGTGGCGACAAATTTGATGAAGCTATAGTGACGTATGTGCGCCGCAATTATGGTTCATTAATTGGTGAAGCCACAGCAGAGCGTGTTAAGCAAGAAATTGGAACGGCGTATCCTGGCGCAGAAGTGCGTGAAATTGATATTCGTGGTCGTAATCTAGCTGAGGGTATACCTCGCTCGTTCACATTGAATTCAAATGAAATTCTAGAAGCACTGCAGGAATCGCTAGCAGCTATTGTTCAATCGGTTAAAAGTGCGCTTGAGCAATGCCCACCAGAGCTGGCTTCAGATATCGCTGAGCGTGGCTTAGTATTGACAGGTGGCGGTGCAATGCTTCGTGATATTGATAAGTTATTAAGTGAAGAAACTGGCTTGCCTGTTATTGTTGCAGACGATCCACTAACGTGTGTTGCTCGTGGTGGCGGTCTTGCGATGGAAACCATGACGGATCAGCAGTTAGAATTATTGGCCTCTGAATACTAATTGAATCGCAGGTCAGTAGTCCTTATTGACTTGCGAGAAAACAATTTAAGGAGCCTAACATCAAAGGTATTTTTAGTTCCGGTCCAGCTTTAGGATACCGCCTTTTCATGGCGGTTTTTCTGTCTGTGGCGCTTATGTTTGCAGATCAATATTTATCCCCAACCGTCCACTTACGATCGTTTATAGGTTTATTTATCACACCTGTACAATTTGTTGCTAGCTTGCCATCGCAATTAGGTGGCTGGGCCGAAGATACCGCTATGAGTCGTTCAGCGTTATTGGACGACAATAAACGTTTACGTCATGAAGCGTTAATTATTAAGCAAAAAGTTCAGCAGATGGTGTCATTACGAGCCGAGAATAATCGCTTTCGCGAGTTATTGAACGCGTCAGAACAATTAGATGACAAGGTTTTAGTCGCTGAAATTATAGGCGTTGATCCCGACCCCTATACGCACCATATAATTTTGAATAAAGGTTCTGAGAATGGTGTGTTTGTCGGCCAGCCGATTCTTGATGCACAGGGCTTAATGGGGCAGGTGATTGATGTACTGCCTTATACTAGCCGAGTACTACTAGTTGCTGACTCAAATCATGCGATTCCTGTACAAGTAAACCGAAATGGAGTGAGGGCCATTGCAGTTGGGTCGGGTAAATTAGATGAGCTAGCTTTAATTTATGTGCCTGATACAGCGGATATTCAAGAAGGGGATCAGCTAGTGAGCTCTGGCTTGGGTAGCCGATATCCAAAAGGTTATCCTTTGGGTGAAATTACCACAATAGAGCATGACCCTGGTGAGCCGTTTGCATTTGTGAAAGCAAAGCCAGCTGCTTATCTGGATCGTTCACGTTATGTCCTTTTGGTTTTTTCAAAAGCCAGTGAATTACCTGATATTTCTTTTTCAGCCGAATCAAAAGCATCAGGAGGGCAAGAATAATGAAAGCGTATAGCGTTATCTTACCAACCTTTTTTGTCGCGCTTGTATTGGCGCTGTTTCCAATGCCAAGAATGCTTGATTACATCCGACCTGAATGGGTCGCCATGACCTTAATTTTTTGGGTGCTAGTCAGCCCAACAAAAGCGGGAATCTTTTTAGGGTTTGTTATGGGTTTGCTGGTGGATGTTATGCACGGCAATGTGCTGGGCCAAAATGCATTGGCCATGAGTTTACTTGCGTATTTGTGCATGCTTTTACAGTCTCGTATGAGACTGTATAACTCAATACAGCAGAGCTTCTTAGTATTCGTATTGGTTGGTTTGTATTTATTGCTAAGTCACTGGGTGGAATCTATTGCTTCAGGGCAAGGAAAAATGGCTTTGTTATGGCCATCGGTGGGCAGCGCCTTAGTCTGGCCTCTGTGGTATAACGTGATGTTTTCAGTTCGACGGTATTTTAGATCATAGTAAGTTTGCTCAGTGTGACTGCTGGCTGGATTGTGAAAATGTATAAACAAAGCTTACTGATAGCGAGATAAAGATTGGCTGATCTACTGTTAGCGTCTGCGTCACCAAGAAGAAAAGAACTGTTAGAGCAAATAGGTGTCCATTATATTGCGCGTTCAATGGATATTGATGAATCTATTTTTAATAACGAGAAACCAGAAGGCTATGTTAAACGTCTCGCGTTAGAAAAAGCGATGGCAGGCATCAAAAATAGTGGAGGACTTCCTGTACTTGCTGCTGATACCAGCGTTGTGATCGATGGGCATATTTTAGGTAAGCCCGAAACAGAGCAGGCTGCGATAGAGATGCTGGAAGCATTATCGGGCCGAACACACAGAGTCATTACAGGTGTGGCCCTGGTTAAAAAACAAGGTGATAGAGTGCTTGAAATCCATGATTCAGTTTCTACCCTTGTGCAATTTTTACCCTTGAGTCACCAGCAAATACAGGCTTACGTTGCCACGGGTGAGCCGATGGATAAGGCTGGCAGTTATGGGATTCAAGGTAAGGCTGCAATTTTTGTTGAAAAAATAGAAGGCAGTTACAGTAATGTTGTTGGCTTGCCTCTAGAACAAATAGGAATCATGTTGCATCGATTTAATATTCCTATTTGGAACG
>JAWUVN010000051.1:0-22650 GCA_034112345.1 Bermanella sp.
TGGGGATGAATGGCGGCCTGATCGTTCTGGGGTGTTATTACGCTCGGATGAAAGTGGCATTATCTTTCAGCCGATCCGTGATCCTAAAGAAGTTTTACCCAGCGCGAGTGCCATCGAGTTAATTGGCGGCGGGGTAGATCAGGGTGTGCCCATGTCTATGTCGATTCCGACCCGCGAAGGCTTTCGCAGTTTTAGTACAAGTTTGAACGAACCGTTGCAAGCGGCGGTGCAAGCCAGAAGCTTTCCGGCGATTAAAGATAAGTTGATCGAGTTGATTGAGTTTTCTTCTGCGCAAAAGACCAGTGTGATTGTTGAGGGTTAGTGGTTGGTTGTTAAGTTATTGTTAGAGCCTTAGCATTCACTTAAGGTTTATCGGTCGTACGTTTTTTGATGCTGCCTAATGGATACCGGATCGCTCGTTCCTCACGTCCGGTATGACGGTATATATTATCGGGCACAAAGTGCCCTCCTACGATTACAGATACCCACATCGTAGGAGGTCAGTTTCTGGGCGATATTCTTCACGATTTTTTTCGCGCACAAACTTTTACATGGATGTAAATGTTAGAGTAATGCAGGAGCTATTATCGAGTGCCCTCTTACGATTACAGATACCCACACTGTAGGAGGCCAGTTTCTGGGCGATATCCTGCACGCTTTTTTTCGCGTATAAACTTTTACATGGATGTAAATTTTTGGGTAATGCAGGAGCTATTACCGAGTGCCCTTGCACGTTTTTGTTTTTTCCTAATGGATACCAGATCGCTCGTTCCTCACGTCTAGTATGACGGTATATTTTATCGGGCACGGGGTGCCCTCGTACGAATACAGATACCCACACCGTAGGAGGCCAGTTTCTAGGCGATATCCTGCACGATTTTTTCGCGCACAAACTTTTACATGGATGTAAATGTTAGAGTAATGCAGGAGCTATTACCAAGTGCCCTTCTACGTATTTGATATTGCCTAATGGATACCGGATCGTTCGTTCCTCACGTCCGGTATGACGTAATATTCATTAACTCCAAACATCCGCCACCACATCTTTTAACACCTGCTTTAACCAAACAATCTCTGGGTCTGTATTAAACAATGGATGCGTCACCATATTCATTTCGATATTTGGAATATGCTTAGGCGGCTGTAGTAACTTAACAGGCAGCATGTTTGTAAACATTAATGCCATGTGGTGTGGCAGGGTCATGATGGAGTCGGTTTTGGTGACGATACTGGCCGCGGCGGTGTAGTTCATGGTGCGGGCAATGTGCTGGCGCGGCTTTCCTTTTCTACCCTTAACAATTAGCCAATCATCTATGCGGTTACTGGTATCCGATGTGACGTCTGAGAACACCACGTGGGATGCGGTTTCGTATTCTTTAAGGGTGAGCTTATTGCTGTAAAGTGCGTTTGTGTTGCTGCACAGGCACATCACATCTTCTGTTAACCAGTGCTCGCTGATTAGGTGCGATGGTAAGGTTTGTTTGGCATCTAACCCAATTACAATGTCGGCTTTGCGTTGCGCTAGCGCTTCTTTTGATCCGTCTTCTGAAATCATTTGCACTTCTACTTTTACATTGGGCGCCACTTGCTGAATGTGTTGCACAAAGTTGGGCAATATTACGGCTTCAAAATAATCGGTACAGGCAATGTGAAAGGTTCGATCACTGGTGGTCGCATTAAAATTTGGTACGGGCTGAATGGTGCGTTCGATAAGCTCTAGCGCGCTTCTCACTTGCGGCAACATGGCCAATGCTTTTTGGGTGGGTTGTAAGCCTTTTTCTGTTCTTACTAATAACGGGTCGTTTAATTGATCACGCAAGCGGTTCAGTGCATGGCTGGTGGCCGACTGGCTTAAAAAGACTTTTTGCGCCGCACGGCTTACGTGACATTCGCTGATGAGCGCGTCAAATATGATCAGTAAATTTAAATCGAATGTGCGTAATGGGTTCATAAGCAAGTCAGCTTTATCTTGTGTGTGGCCCTTAATTGATAAGGGTTTTCTATCAGTTTTATGTATGCATAATATTAATACCTGTATCTTAAGTATGCATTTAACGAATGATGTTTAAAAGGCTATGCTGAAGTTAATTAGATAAAAACTTAAGAGTGTTTCCATGAACGGATCAGACAAGCAAGGCGGCAATGCCGATATCCCATTGTATGGTGCATTGGGCATGACGTTTATGCAGTTTCCTTTGGTGCAAGATTTATCAAGTAGCAACGCCGATGTGGTGGTAAGCGGTGTGCCATTTGATATGGCGACATCTGGGCGTGCAGGTTCACGCTTTGGCCCACAAGGGGTGCGTCAGGCGTCTGTTAATATGGTGTGGGAAGGGGCGCGCTGGCCTTGGTCGTTTGAATTAAACGATCATTTAAATGTGGCAGACATTGGTAACGTATTGTTTAAGCACGGCGAACCACAAACCCTTGTGGATAACCTTGAGGCGCACATTTCAAATATTTTAAACGCCGATAAAAGCCCGCTGACCATTGGGGGCGATCACTTTATTACGTTACCCATTTTGCGCTCTATTGCTAAAAAGCATGGGCCAGTGGCCTTGATACATTTTGATGCGCACACTGATACTTATGCCGGTGGCAGCAAATACGATCACGGTACATTTTTACATCACGCGGTTGAAGAGGGTTTAGTAGACACCGCGCATTCTTTGCAAATTGGTATTCGTACTAATTACACGCAAGCCGATTATCCGTTTGAAGTATTAGACGCTGCCTGGGTAGCTGACCACGGGCACGCTGAAGTGTTAAAACGCATTCATGAACGAGTAGGCAATAAAAAATCGTACGTGACGTTTGATATTGATGCGTTAGACCCTGCGTTTGCACCGGGTACGGGAACACCTGTTACAGCGGGCATGACCATAGATTGTGCATCAAAAGTGATTCGTGGTTTAACGGGTTTGAATTTAATAGGTATGGATATGGTTGAAGTGGCCCCTGCGTATGACCATGCCGAGATTACATCGCTGGCGGCTGCGTCATTAGCGTTGGATTATTTGTATGTGTTGGCAGCGAATAAACAAGCAGCCAATTAGATTATAGTTGCCGATGTAGGGTGTAGATGTAGGGTGTATTAGCACGAAGTGCGTAATACACCGTTTAACTTATGATGATTTACACCCTACCCATTAAGCTACTACAGCCGATTCTATTTCATTTAAGTGTGTTAAAAATAGGGTAAATATTTCAGACTGCGATGACGTGTTTAATCGTGTGTGTATATTCTTTCGATGAACTTTCACCGTGCCTAGGCTGATGTTTAACTGATCAGATATGGCTTTTGATGAGTGCCCTTGCAGAATCAACCCTACAATTTCTTGCTCGCGTTTTGTCAGTATGCCATCACCAAAGGTGCTTATGGCTTGTTTCATTGCGCCGTCTGATTTTTCGTATTGCACAAAGTCTTGCGATTGAGATAACCAAAACTGTCTGACCAATGAGTTGATGATTGGGTATAGCTCGGTCAATTTATTGAGTTCGCCGCGGGTAATGCTACCAAAGGTTTCGGTACGCCCAATGGTAATGGCAATAAACACACCGTTGTTAAGCGGTACGGTTAGATTGATTTCGTCTTTGAATTTAAAACCCCGGTAAAATTTTTGAAAATATTCGGTGCTTTCAAATGAATCGGGTGCAATGTCACTTAAGCGGCTTACCGCTCTTGGATTACCGGTTTGAATTTCGTTGTATAAAGGGTCAAGTACATACCCATTTTCTAAATACAGTTTTAACGTAGGGCTGTGTTGTGTTTGATCTAATGGGTAGATCATAACGGGCTTATAGGTTTCTTTGTAAGCCACTAAGATAATGCTATCAAAATTGCATAGCCCAGATAAAAAGTTAGCCAAGCTGTTCGGAAAACTTTTTAACCGAGAGTGATCTATTAACAGTGCCAATTCTTTAGGGCTGCGATATAACTCGTGCATGCTGATGTCCCTTAAACTAATAGCCGAAATTATTCGGCTTTAATGGGTGTAGGCAGTAATTTGTTCACTGACTCTAGTGTTAGGTCAAAGCATCGCTTGGCTTTTTCAAACAGCTCATCTACTTCAGCGCGGGTGATTACCAGTGGTGGCGATAGAATCATGCGACTGCCAGTGGCGCGCATAATTAACCCGTTATCAAAGCAGTGGTCGCGGCATATTAATCCTACGTCAATGTCGTCTGGGAACGCGCCCTTGGTTTTTTTATCGTGTACCAGTGCAATGCCTGCTACTAACCCTACGCCGTCTATGTGGCCGGTGAGTGGGTGCTTGCCTAATGTGTCGGTTAGTTTTTTCTGAAAGTACGGGCCGATATCATTTTTTACATAATCAATGATGTTTTCTTTTTTCATTAATTGAATATTAGCAAGAGCAACGGCGGCACTGACTGGGTGACCCGAATAAGTAAAGCCATGATTAAAGTCATCGTTGTGCTCAATAAACGCATTGGCAACCCGATCACCCACTGCAACCGCTGAAATAGGCAAGTAACCAGATGATAGGCCTTTGGCCATTGAGATTAGATCAGGTTGTACACCGTAGGTTTCGCAACCAAACCAGTTACCTGTTCGGCCAAAGCCACAAATTACTTCATCGCACACCAGTAGAATATCGTACTTTTTACAAATGCGATCAATCTCGGGCCAGTAAGTAGCAGGTGGCACGATCACACCGCCTGCACCTTGAACCGGTTCGGCCACAAATGCAGCCACGTTGTCTGGGCCCACTTTTAAAATGCGTTCTTCTAATGCTTGCGCGCATTTTAATCCAAATTCTTCTGGGTTTGAGTCGCCGCCTTCGCCATACCAGTACGGCTGACAAATGTGTTCAACCCCCGGCATCATTGGCATGCCTTGGCTGTGCATGCCGCCCATGCCCCCTAATGCGGTGCCGCCAATGTTGCTGCCGTGGTAGGCGTTTTCGCGACTGATTAATATGTTTTTGTAAGGCTTGTCTTTGATGCACCAGTATTGGCGCACCATGCGAATAATGGTATCGATGGCTTCAGAACCCGAGCCTGCAAAAAATATGTGGTTTAAGTCACCGGGTGTGATGCTGGCAATTTCTTGTGCTAATTGCGCGGCTGGCAAGTGGGTGGTTTGAAAGAATGTGTTGTAGTAAGGCAGTTCGTTCATTTGTGCTTTGGCAGCTTCGGCAAATTCAGTGCGGCCATATCCCATGGCGACACACCAAAGACCTGCCATGCCATCGAGTATTTTATTGCCTTCGCTGTCCCAGATGTAAACGCCTTGGGCCTTAGTAATTACGCGAGCACCTTTTTTGTTTAGCGCACCAGTATCAGTAAATGGGTGCATGTGATGAGCGGCGTCTAGGGCTTGGATATCTTGGGTGTTCATGGTGCTTTTATTTGAATCATTCATGGCAAACTCCTGCTGAAGTTAGGCGTTCTAGCTAGTTATAATATGCGATTATTTTGTGATCACAAAATAAAATTGTCAATGAAATATTGAGATAAATGTTAACTATATAAACTTAGCAGTCAGATCAGTAGCGGTCAGGGCCTATATGCTCTGGTCTGTGGGCAAATTTGATGAATAAGGTCGCATAAGTGGTAGTGTGCAGAAATGCGACCGTAGAAGGGTAGTTTTGAGTTACAGGGGGGTTATCGAACTTGATTCGAGTGATCAATAAACGATTGCAGCCGTTCAGGGGTACTGGCAAAGGCGATGCCTTCACGAATGTCGGCTTGTATGGCCAGTTGCAGGGCAAACGGATTTTGGTTTTTTATGGCGTCTAGGGCTTCAAGGTGGCGATCTACCAGGTAAAACTCCTCAAGCTTACTAGAGGCCAGACGCATGAATGGGCCCAGCTGCAGCCATAGGCTTTCGATCATGGGTAGGCATACTTGATGCGGGTTGGCGCTGTATAGCAGGCGGTGAAACGCTTGGTTTAAAGGGCTTGCTAGGTCTAGCTTACCTTGGGCGATGGCTTGATCTCCTTGGTGATTCAGTTCGATCAGTTGCTCCAGAATATCCGGGGTTACAAAGGGCAATGCTCTGGCGGCCGCATGAGGCTCTAATGCGATGCGGGCTTCGCATAGTTCGTTGAACTTGAGAGCGGTCATTTTAGGCACTGTGACCCGACGGCTGGCGTTAATTTCTAGGGCATTTTCGGCAGATAACTGGCGAATGGCTTCGCGTACCGGCATGGGGCTAACATCCAGTACTTGCGCCAAGCCACGTATGGTTAGCGCTTTTCCGGGTAGGATCTCTCCATTCATTACGGCGCTGCGTAAGGTTCTGTATACCCACTGGGCTATAGTTACACCATCAGTGCGCTCAAGTAATGTAATGGTGATTGGAGACTTTTTATCCATTATGTTGTTTAGCTATCCGTAAGCTGTCGTTAGAAGCGGTATTAAATTGGGTTTGCGGGTTTTTATCAATACTAATCTGTGTATTTTTGCATAAATGTGATCACATATAGAGTATATTTGTGATCACAAAATACAAATTATACTTGAATAATGCCACAATTATTAATAGATTTGGCTTCATAGAGCCCAGTTAAGGTCATGAGAGATTCCCTATGTCTAAGGCAGAACACACTAACGATTTTGATTTTTTTATTACCGACCTAAACGGTAATCAACGTGGTAAACGCTTACCGGCTTCGTACTTTAGTAAGCTGCATACCGAAGGCATGAAGCTACCTAGGTCGGTGGTGGGCTTGGATATTTGGGGTGATGATTGCGCCAGTAATGGCTTGGTGTTTGAAACCGGCGACAGTGATGGTGTTTGCAAGCCTGTGAGCCCAGAATTAACACCTGTTCCTTGGGCGCGCCGCCCTCATGAGCAAGCATTGGGCATGATGTTTAATCCTGATAACACTCCGTTTTTAGCCGACCCAAGACAAATACTAGCAAGTGTTGTGGCCAGGTATAAAGCGAAGGGCATTACGGCGGTTGCGGCTACCGAGCTTGAATTTTACCTGATGGATATCAACAGTGAAGCCTCTCAAAGGCCTTGTCCACCTGTACTTAAGCATGGTCATGGTCGCACTATTTCAGAGGTAGATGCCTATTCAATTACCGAGCTAGATGGCTTATCTGACTTTTTTGCTGATGTACGAGACGCATGTCGAGTTCAGGGGATTCCAGCAGACACCATTATTTCTGAGTTAGGGCCGGGTCAGTTTGAAATTAATTTAAATCATATTAATGATCCCTTGTTGGTGGCTGACCAAGCAATTTTATTTAAGCGTTTGGTGAAAGGTGTGGCTCGCAAGCACGATCTGGCGGCCAGCTTTATGGCTAAGCCGTATATGGATCAAAGCGGTAATGGCTTTCATGTGCATTTTAGTTTGTTGGATGAAGACGGGAATAACATTTTTAATAACGGTGCCCCAGAAGGCACGGATACCTTACGTCATGCTATTGGGGGATTGATGAACGCCATGGCTGACAGCATGTTGGTATTTGCCCCTAATTTAAACTCGTATCGTCGCTTTCAAAAAGGCGCGCATGCGCCTACCTATGCAAGCTGGGGTTACGAAAACCGCACTGTGGCACTACGAGTGCCAGAAAGCCCAAATGTGGCCCGTAGAATCGAACACAGGGTCTCAGGCGCCGACGCCAACCCATATCTTGTATTGGCCGCCATATTGTCTGCTGCACTGGATGGCATAGAGAATAAAACAGAACCAACAGCTCCGATTAAAGGGGATGCGTACAGTGCATTTGATGAAGACCGTGCTTTGCCTAATACGTGGGAAGATGCCATTAGCGCGCTAGAAAGTAGTGACTTATTAAGTGGCTTGCTAGGTGATGAATTTATTCGAGTATTTACTGCGGCTAAGCGTCAAGAGCAAGCCAGTATTGCAAGCCAGATATCGGATGTGGAATACCAGTCATATTTAGGTATATTGTAGTGCGTGTTTGCGACAAGATGCACTATTAATAAGCATGTATATGGCTTAAAACAAGCATTTTTTGGCGCTTTTGGTAAAATACCCCCGCGGGGGTATTTAGATAGAAAGTCGGGTTACGTAGATTAACCCTATGAATTAAATAGTAAATTTTAGCGTATGTATTTTTAAATCAATCAGGCTTAAATTTAAACGGTTCATTCAGCCAATGGATTGGATGAAGCAAAAAATTAGTAACAAATTAAATAATAAGAAAATGGCATTCAAATACTCGAAGAAGTATTGCATGCAAAAGAACTTAAAATTTATTTTAAGTTAGAGCCCTGATAATGCATTAAGTGTGTCAGCACTCTTAATTGAAATTTATATTTGTCGCTATTTTTTAGTTGAATGAAACTTCAAGTATTAGTCGGTTCAGTTTCTTCAATTTAAATTTAGAAAATTTTAAGAGGTTACGATGGCACAAAGTCAAACAGAGATTCAGGAGTCCACCATGACATCGACAGAAACATCTACAAGCAACCCCCCCTTGTGGAAACAAGATGGTGCAGTGCCTTTTCTTAAAATAGAAAATATAACTAAAAAGTTTGATGATTTTACGGCCGTGGATAATGTGTCGTTAGATATTTATGAAAACGAATTATTTTGCTTATTAGGCGGCTCAGGTTCGGGTAAAAGTACTCTGTTGCGTATGCTGGCGGGTTTTGAAGAGCCAACAAGCGGCCGTATTTTAATTGACGGTGTAGACATGGCCGGCATGGAGCCATGGAAACGCCCAGTTAATATGATGTTTCAATCATATGCTTTGTTCCCCCATTTAAATGTATTTGAAAACATTGCATTTGGTTTAAAACGCGAAGGCGTTAAAAAAGCAGAAGTTAAGCAGCGGGTTATGGATATGCTAGAGCTGGTTCAGCTGGCGCATTTAGCAAAACGTAAACCCGATCAATTATCGGGTGGTCAGCGTCAACGAGTAGCATTGGCTAGATCATTGATTAAACGCCCTAAATTATTGTTGCTTGATGAACCACTGGGTGCGCTAGATAGAAAATTGCGAGAAGAAACGCAATTCGAATTAATAAACATTCAAGAAGAATTGGGTGTGACCTTTGTTGTGGTAACCCACGACCAAGAAGAAGCCATGACCCTAGCCACTCGTATTGGCGTAATGAATAACGGCGTGGTTGTACAAACCGATGAGCCTCGTGATGTGTATGAATATCCGAACAGCCGATTTGTGGCCGGGTTTGTTGGGTCGGTGAATATGTTCGAAGGTCGTGTAACGTCTGATAATATTGACAGTGTGACCGTGGCTTCAAAGGCAGCTGGTTGTGAGTTGTATGTAAACCATGGCATTAACTGCGCACCAGATCAAAAAGTGGCTGTCGCCATTCGACCTGAAAAAATTAAAATATCGAAAACTAAACCACAACAAATTAACAATTGTGTGTTTGGTAAAATAGAAGATTACGCTTACATGGGTAATATGTCTGTGTATCGTGTTCGCTTGTACAGCGGTATGGAAGTACGCGTTACTCAACCTAATACCGATCGAACATCGGCTGAAAAATTGACCTGGGAAGATGAAGTGTATTTGTCTTGGGGTGACTATTGCAGCGTGGTGTTAACGGTATGAATATGAAAGCGTCATCTCTGCCCGATTCGTTGTTAAATGCTATTGGACGATACACGGTAAAATTAAATCCATTCTCAAATGTAAATTGGGGTCGACTGTCGGTTATTTCGGTTCCAACATTATGGTTGGCTATTTTCTTTTTTGTTCCGTTTGTTGTTGTATTTAAAATATCTTTGGCGGAATCAGCCATTTCGATCCCGCCTTATTCTTCTTTGTTTGAGTGGGATGCCGAAGAAGCTTTTTTGTCCATTAAAGTCAGTTTAGCGAATTATCTTTACCTATTTGAAGACACGCTCTATATAGAGGCGTATTGGAGTTCGATTAAAATTGCCGCGGTATCCACCTTGATCACCTTGATCATTGCGTTTCCAATGGCCTATTTAATTGCCAGAAGCCCTCCTGAAAAAAGAACCTTATTATTAGCCTTAGTGGTATTGCCTTTTTGGACATCTTTTTTATTGCGCGTGTATGCGTGGATAGGATTCTTGAAAAAGAACGGTGTTATAAACGATGTGCTAATGGGGCGGGGCATTATTGATCAGCCTATTGCCATGATACAAACGGATTTTGCCGTTTATATTGGTATTGTTTATACCTATTTACCCTTCATGATTTTACCGCTTTATACCGCCTTAGAAAAAATGGACGTGACCTTATTAGAGGCCGCTGAAGATCTTGGCGCTAAGGCTTATCAAAGTTTCTATTTGATTACATTGCCACTGGCAGTGCCAGGCATTATTGCAGGTTGCATACTGGTATTTATTCCTGCGGTTGGTGAGTTTGTTATTCCAGCATTACTAGGTGCATCAGATACATTGATGATTGGTAGAGTGCTGTGGGATGAATTTTTCTTAAACCGTGATTGGCCAATGGCATCTGCTGTGGCAACCGTTATGTTATTAGTACTGGTTTTACCGGTAATGTTAATTACCAATCGAGCAGAAGCTAAGGAGGCTGCAAAATGAAACGCAGATCCATATTTTTAAATACCTCTTCTATGCTGGGTTTTTTGTTTTTATATTTACCTATGTTTTCATTGGTGATTTTTAGCTTCAATGAATCTAAGTTGGTAACGGTATGGGGCGGCTGGTCATTAAAGTGGTATGGCGCCTTATTTCAGAACGAACAGATCATGACAGCTGCTTGGTTGAGTTTAAAGATTGCTTGTATTACATCCACACTGGCCGTGATATTAGGCGTTATGGCGGGCTATGTATTAAGCCGTATGGGGCGTTTTCGCGGTAAGATGATTTTGTCTGGTTGGATCGCGGCACCCTTGGTTATGCCTGAAGTTATTACTGGTTTGTCATTGTTGTTATTGTTTGTGGCGATGGAAAGTGTGTTTGGTTGGCCTGCGGGTCGAGGCATGGGCACCATTATTATTGCTCATACCACATTTTGCTTGGCTTACGTGGCGGTGATTGTTCAATCTAGATTGTCTATGTTGGATGAGACTCTAGAAGAAGCGGCTATGGATCTTGGTGCTAAGCCTTCATCGCTATTCTTTTTGGTGACATTGCCTTTGATTTCTCCAGCCATTATTTCTGGTTGGTTGTTATCGTTTACCTTGTCATTAGATGACTTGGTAATCGCAAGCTTTGTATCTGGACCTGGCAATAGCACATTACCAATGGTGATTTTCTCGAAAGTGAGAATGGGTGTGACGCCTGAAATTAATGCGCTTGCCACAATCATGATTGCCATTGTTACAGTGGGCGTGATCGCAGCCATGTATCAATTACGACGCCAGAATAAACTGACTGCGCAATTTAAATAAATTTAAACCATTAAAAGTAAGGCTTGGTTGTCACATTAAGCCTTATTTAAGAATGCTGTAAATGGGGATGAGTATGAAAATTGGTGTGTTAGCCGCTGGTATTACTCCGCAAGAATTGATTGACCAACACGGCAGTTATGCCGATATGATCATGAACCTATTGAATACAACCGATGAAAAATTTGAATTTGTTGTATTTGATGTTCGCTTAGATGATTTTCCAACGGACTTATCAGAATTTGATGGCTGGGCCATTAGTGGTTCTCGTAATAACGTTTCTGAAAACCTACCTTGGATGCCAAAACTTAAAATTTTAATTCAGCAAGCATACGCAGCCAAGCAACCTATGGTCGGTATTTGCTTTGGGCATCAAATTATTGCTGACGCGTTTGGCGGTAAGGTTGATCGTTATGAAGGCGGTTGGGGGCTTGGTTTACATGAATATCAGTTGTCAGTAGGTTTTGAATCAATTGTAGGTGACGTAACTGAATTTTCTATTAACGCTGTGCACCAAGATCAAGTAATTGATAAACCTGATAATTCTGAAGTATTGGCCCATTCTGATTTTTGTAAAAATGCTGGTTTAATTTACGGTGATTTGATTATGACTTTTCAAGCACACCCTGAATTTAAAATGGAATTTGAAAAAGATCTCATTAATGTACGTGCTGGTGATGCCTTTCCGGTAGAAGAGTCTAAAGAAGCGTTAGCGTCTCTTGAAGGCACTAAAACGGATTCGGAAATAGTTGCTCAATGGTTTGCTGATTTTTTGATTCAACATCGCTAGAGTGTGATTTAACGACCTTTAGTTTCAGTACTGTAAAGCCCATTTAATAATGGGCTTTTTTATGCCCAGGGATGGGCGGTATTACGCAATGAGGCTGGAGCGGTGCGATATGCCCAGGGATGGGCGGTATTGCGCAATGAGGCAGGAGCCGGTGCGATATGCGCTTATTAATAGACTTAGAAATTCACAATATAAGGCAGGCTCTATGTCAGTCAAACACGATTTATTTGTATACGGTACTTTGGCTTTTGATGGTGTGCTTCAAGCCTTGCTTGGGCATGTTCCAGATAAAGAGCAGGTAAGCGTTTCAGGTTATGTAGCGCGAACCATACACCTAGAAGGTTGGGAGCCGTTTCCGGTATTATTGGAAAGCCAAGAGCATTGTGTGGCTGGTCATATTTTAAAAGATTTGTCAGAAACAGATTTCATTAAGCTAGATTGCTATGAGTTTACTGACCGAGAATATTACTTTCGTAAGGCATTAATCATTGAAGGCCGCGATAATGTTTATTTTTATGAGCCTGCTGTAAACCTGTTTGCATTAGGCCAGTTAGGCGAAGTGTGGGATACGTCTAACCTTGATCCATCTATTGAATTTACATATGTGAATACACTTGTTCCTAATTTCAAAAAAGAGAACCCTGATATCTTTGGTTAATATTCTTAAGCATGGGGTATTTATAAGTGACAAGCTATAAATAACAAGCACAAAAAAACCAAGGCATGCCTTGGTTTTTTTGTGCTTAAATAATCTATTTAAATATTAGCGACCTGTTTTCATGTCTGTCCAAAATCGAGTTAACAATTTATCGATTTTAGGTGTATGAACAGAAAGAGGAAACAACTTAGCTTTAGTAGCTGCATCAGGGTAGATACTTGTGTTTTCTGAAATATCTTTATCCAGTAGCTTAGTTGATGCTACTACTGCATTTGGATACCAAACATAGTTAGAGATATCTGCCATCACATCAGGGCGCAGTAAAAAGTTAACAAGCTTGTGTGCATTGTCAGCATTTTTTGCATCTTTAGGAATGGCTAGCATATCAAACCACATTGACGTGCCTTCTTTAGGAATTGAATACTCAACGGTAACACCATTTTCGGCTTCGTCAGCGCGGTCAATGGCTTGTAATATATCACCAGACCAACCAACAGCCACACAGATATCGCCATTGGCTAGGTTGTTGATGTATTGAGAAGAGTGAAACTGTGTCACGTATGGGCGAACATTTTTAAGTAATGTAGCCGCTTCGCCGCTCTTTTTGTAGTCTGATTTTTTAGTTGAACCAGGGTCTTTTCCTACATAGTGAAGCGCTAATGGAAACATTTCATCAGCACTGTCTAAGAAGCTAACTCCACACTCTTTTAGTTTTTCCATGTATTTAGGATTGAATACAAGTTCCCAGCTATCAGTTGGTGCATCTTCACCTAATACTTTTTTTACTTGATCAACGTTATAGCCAATGCCTGTTGTACCCCATAGGTATGGAGCACTGTGAGCGTTATCTTTATCTAATTTAGATAAGGTGCCCATTAATTTTTTATCAAGACCTTTATAGTTAGGGATCTTTGATTTATCTAAAGGTTGAAATACACCTGCTTGAATTTGGCGGGCTAGGAAAGTAGCTGATGGTACGACTAGATCGAAACCAGAGCGACCAGCAAGCAATTTTGCTTCTAGTACTTCGTTAGAGTCAAATACATCGTAGGTGACCTTGATGCCGGTTTCTTTTTCAAATTGCTCTAGCGTGCCCTCTGAAATGTAATCAGACCAGTTGTAAAAGTTTACGGTTTCTTGTGCCTGAGTAGGCAGAGCAGCCGCTAAACCTAGTGCGACAACCGCAGCTGATTTTTTAAAGTGACTGATAATTTTTTTATTCATTATAAATCCTTGTTTTTCATTTTATGTGGTAATTAGTGAGCCTAGAGAATGCCATAAAAAATAGATTCTAACTACGGTTTTACTTTATAAATTAGAGGGTTTTTACAATTAAATTGTACGGGTGAGATTGTGCACAAATTTGGATATTAAAAATGTGATAAGTGACCCAGTTTATAGCGTAAGTGCATGTAGTTAGTGCGCTTTAAAATACGAGCGTGCACTATGTAGGTTGTTGTTTTATAAGAAAAATTTATATCCTTATTCCGGTTTTTTTTGATAGATAATGCCGTCATAAAGATAGGCAAAAATTGTCTACCACCTAAGGTATATTAAATATCTATTCTTTATTTCGTTTTCAAAAAAATGAGGGGGTTTGTTATTTTTAATAAGCAGTATGTATTGTATTTGGTTAGGCTAAATACAGGCGTTTTGTGAATGGGTATGCATAAAAAAACCCAGCGAATATTGGCTGGGTTTTTAGGGCGAGCTAGTGAGACTTAAACATTTAACAGTAAGTGCTCTCGTTCCCAAGAGCTTATTACTTCATGAAAGGTTTCAAACTCAGATCGTTTCACACTGGTATAAGCGGTAATGAAAAGCTGCCCCATGATTTCGGCTAATTCAGGGCAGTTATCTAATAGGCGTAGGCCTTCTTCAAGTGTTCTGGCGACTTTAACCGTTTCTCCATCTTCGCTGGCTGAGCCTTTAGTGGGTTTGGTTGGCTTGATTTTGTTTTTCAAACCAATGTAACCGCAAGCAAGACTGGCTGCTATGGCCAAATAAGGATTGCAGTCGGCACCCGGAAAGCGGTTCTCAATGCGAGTGGCTTCAGGTGGTGAGTAAGGCACACGTAAGCCTGCAGTGCGGTTATCGCTGCCCCATTTCATATTGATAGGCGCTGCAATATCAGGTGCAAAGCGTCGATAAGAGTTTACATTGGGTGCGTAAAAGCTAATGGCACTAGGGGTGTATTTTTGAAGTCCGCCCATGTAATGGTAGAAAGCCTCGCTGTATTCACCTTCTTTTTCACCTGCAAAGATGTTTTTGCCTGTTTTTATGTCCACAAAACTTTGGTGAATATGCATGGAGCTACCAGGCTCATGCTGCATAGGTTTCGCCATAAAGGTGGCGTAAATATTATGCTTTAAAGCGGTTTCACGCAGTGTGCGCTTAAATACAAACACTTGGTCCGCCAGGTTTAGGGGGTCGCCGTGTAGAAAGTTGATTTCCATTTGCGCCGCACCAGATTCGTGGATAAGTGTATCCACATCTAAGCCTTGGGCATCGCAATAGTTGTATAGCGTGTCGATAACAGGGTTGAATTCATTTACAGCATCAATGCTGTATGACTGACGTGCCGTTTCTTGGCGACCAGAGCGACCAACAGCGGGTTTTAAAGAGTAGTCAGGGTCAATGTTCTTTTGCACCAAATAAAACTCTACTTCGGGTGCAATCACGGGTTTGATACCCATTTCTTCATATAGTTTTAATACGCGACGCAGCACAGTACGGCATGAAAGTGGGTGTAGTTCACCTTCAGTGGTGTAGCAGTCATTTATGACCTGAGCGGTTGGCTCATCGGCCCAGGGCACATTGCGTATTGTGCTAGCGTCAGGCACTAGGATCATGTCTCTGTCAGTTGGATCGACAAAGTCATCGGTGTTTGGAGCCCAGTCACCTGTCACAGTTTGCACTAACAAGGACTCAGGGATTCGCCCGCCTTTTTCGGCTAGAAATTTTTTGGTGGGATAGAATTTTCCGCGAGCGTTACCTGTCATGTCAGGTAGGGTAGACTCTACTTCGGTTATTCCATTTTCGTCGAGAAACCTTTTGACGGCTTCCATAAATCACCTTCTCAATCAGACTTGATTTTAATTAATGTCTTGAGTGTTCTGTATGTTGTTTTTACTATTGTTACTAGTATAGATAACGACCCATTAGCTGCGAATGCATTTTTATCATCACATTTTCTACTGAGTAAAAGGTTTGAGCAGTATTGTTTGCTTTAAACCGAATCATTATTCGGAATGTAGATTATTGAAAAAAACAGAATAAATCAACCTTTTGGTTGTTTTTACCTGTTTATGCGGGTTGAATGGGTCTCTAATTAGAAGTATTATTCGGTTTTATTATTTAATTTATTTATAAAAACTTGATCTCACCTTAGGTAATAAGCTGGGTGAGTTTAAAGAGTTTACACAAAAACAAGAGGTGTACGATGGGGTTGTTAGGCTATGAAGCATCATATTACGCAGAAACAGCAAATCACAAAGCGGACTTTCCTAAGCTAGAAGGGGAGGAATCGGTTGATGTGTGTGTTATTGGAGCGGGTTACACGGGTCTTTCATCAGCATTGCACCTAGCAGAAAAAGGTTACAGTGTTGCCATACTCGAAGCTGAGAAAGTAGGCTGGGGTGCGTCTGGACGTAATGGTGGGCAGGTTGCCCCAGACCATAATATTAGCCATGACGAGTTGGTCAAGAAAGTAGGCGCGTTAGCGGCAGATACCCTATGGGATATGTCACTTGAATCGGTCGAGTTAGTTAAAGAGTTAATACGTAAGCACAATATAGAATGCGGTTTAAAAAGCGGTATTTTGCATGTGGCGGCTAAAAAATCCCATATGGATGATATTCGAGAAGCCGTGGAATATAAGCAAAATACGTTAAAGTATCAGTCGGTAAAATACGTTCCTCAAGATGAAGTTGCAGCCATGTTGGGTACCGATAAGTACTTTAACGGCGAATACCTCACCGATGCCGCCCATTTACACCCTTTAAACTATGCACTGGGCCTTGCTGAGGCGGCTGTTAAGGCTGGCGTTAAAATATATGAGCACAGTCGCGTTATGGATTATAATGGCGGCGCTGATGCTAAGGTCACCACTGAACATGGGGTGGTGAAGGCTAAATATGTGTTATTGGCCTGTAATGGGTACCTAGGCAAATTAGCGCCTAAGGTTGCGGGTAAGATGATGCCCATTAATAACTTTATTTTAGCAACTGAGCCATTAAGCGAAGAGATGTGCCGTAAAATTAATCGCGATGATGTGGCAGTAGCGGATTCGAAGTTTGTGATTAACTACTTTAAGTTATCGCAAGACAACCGCTTGCTATGGGGTGGTGGTGAGAATTACAGTTCTAAATTTCCAGCCGATATTGGCAGCTTTGTTAAAAAGTATATGTTGGAATATTACCCTGAATTAAAAGACGTAAAAATAGATTACGGCTGGGGTGGCACATTAGCTATAACATTGAATCGTATGCCGCATTTTGATCGCATCGAAGAAAATGTATTTGTGGCCCAAGGGTATTCAGGTCACGGCGTTGCATTAGCAACCCTAGGTGGCAAGTTAATGGCTGAAGCCATTAGCGGCAGTGCAGAAAAATTTGATGTATTTAAAAATGTACCCACACCGACTTTTCCTGGTGGGACCTTATTAAGGTTTCCTGGTTTAGTGGCGGGTATGTTGTATTACGCAATGCGAGACCGATTTTTTTAACCACTGGTTAATTTTAAAATTCGGTCTGAAGCTAACATGTTGAGCAAGTTACGGCTTGCCAGAGAGAAGATAGGATCGAAAGATTGAAAAAAATCGCAGATGTTGAGCCAAGAAATGCGCCTGTACAAGGCCGTTCTAAACAACGCTCAAAACAAATAATTGATGCCACTAGCGAGCTATTAGAGCGCGTTGGCTTTGACGACCTAAATACTATTTTAATTGCCAAAGAAGTGGGCATATCTATAGGGTCCTTGTATCACTATTTTCCTAATAAACATGCCATTCTGTATTCAATGGGAATGCGCTGGTTAGATGAAATTGAAATCGTACTAAAAGAATTTGATAGTTGGGACATTGAAAACATCCCGTTAAGTGATTTGTTAGACGATATGTTGACCACTAACTTTAAGGTTTATAAAAAGCAAAAAGCCATATTAACCTTGGTACAAGCCATGTTTGCGGTTCCTGAATTAAGGGAACTGGATGAAAAACATGACGAAATGATGATTACCACTTTTGCGCGTTTATTTAAGCGCATGGGCATGACCAAACAGTTAAAAGAACGTGAGCGCCTTGGGCGAGTGTATTTAGAAAGCACTCATGCGGTGTTTGTTACTATGGCAACTCAGCAAGGCGAACGTGCTAAACGCACTCAGGCTGATTTAAAAATAATGGTAATGGCATTGCTTCAGTCTCATTTAAATTAAAGGCTGTTCATTCTTTATTTTTTAGTGAGATTTTTCATGAGCCGAGATTTAGGATCGTGAAAAGTTCTCATAATGTGAGAAGAGGCTATATATGACGGATTCGATTAAACTGCTTAGAGTAAATACTGGTTTAAATGATCAGAAGTTTGAAGCGATTTCTGAAGACAGGGTGCTAACAGGTGCACCTACAGAGCGTTTGAATAACGTATTTACCAATACCAAAGAAAACTTTTTTTGCGGTGTATGGGAATCCACAAGCGGAAAATGGAACCTAGATTACACAGAAGATGAATTTTGCTACCTAATTGAAGGCAAGGCCATTTTAACCGATAGCGAAGGTCATGAAGAAGAGATTAATCCTGGTGATGGCTTTGTGATTCCAGCTGGTTATAAAGGTACCTGGGAAACAATAGGATCGGCTAAAAAGTTTTATTCAATATACGAACAAGCGTAATTGATCATCGATTTATTACGTACTGAAAAGCTAGGCTAAGTGTCTGGCTTTTTTTCTCTTTTTTTAAAAACTTCATCACTCCCCCAATACTTTCTTTACCACCATTAACCACTAAACTGTACATGCCGAAAAATATCTTTTGAATACTAAACCTCTCATAAGGTCACATTAGAGACAGTAATATATGAGTATTGATCGTGGTACTTAGGCCGGTAATAAAAGGGAGGATTAACGTGCAGAAGGTCATTATGAAAATAACTCGATTATCCGAAGGTTGTAGCGCTTTTGCATAGTTGTTCAGTTGGCGTATCTGACCGATCAAGAGCAGCTTCAAGCCCCCGCCATTACTATGATTTTCTTCTAAAATACGTATTGAATCAGGAATTTGTACTACTCTGAATATAAGAGACTAGATAACTGATAGAAGAAGTATATTTATGCCAATTTTTCATAATTCTACTGAGCATTCCCGTTTATTAAAGAGAATTGAGAGCTTAGAAGCCGAAAAAGCCTCACTGCTAGAAGATCTATCAACGAAAGACACTGTTCACGCACAGCTGGATAGAGATCGTAAAACTGAGCAAGATAAACTTAATCTCAATGCTCTGTTATTTTCCAAATACGTTAAATCTCAAGAGATCATCAATGATATACGCCACTCCGTAGCCGAATCTGCTGCTGAGTCTTTTGACGAAAAAGAAAGTTTATCTAAATCAATGCAAAGCTTTACTGAGATCAATTCACTGTTAGATGATAGTACTTCGACGTTAGGCGGTCTTAATACTCAAATGGAGAGTATCACCAGTACAGTGGAGGTACTTTCGAGTACAACGGTTCAAATTGAAACATTCATCTCTCAGATTCAAGATATCGCTGCCCACACAAACCTTTTAGCCTTAAATGCCGCGATTGAAGCAGCCAGAGCAGGTGAGCAAGGAAGAGGGTTTGCGGTTGTTGCAGATGAAGTTCGTGCTTTGGCGGCTCGATCTGCTGATGCATCAGAAAAAATTACGAGTCTCACCACAACGATAAAAAAACAGACTGAAATCGTTACTGAAGAGATCAATAACCAACAGCAAGAAACTGAAAAAGTGAGTGTGATTTCAAACACCATAAACGAAGTGATCGTAGATGTTTCTGCCGCCGCTCAAAACATGTTTAATTCTATTAAAAAGACAAGCCATGTTTCTTTTTTACAATCGGTGAAGCTGGACCATGTTTCTTGGAAAACCGATGTGTATAAGGACCTTATAGAATCTACTAGTAAAGGCCATGAAGACTTTTCGACTCATATACAATGTCGTTTAGGAGAATGGTATTACGAGGATGAGAATGCGGCGAGATATAAAACGTCTCAGAAATATATTAACTTAGAAGTACCTCACAAACGAGTTCATGAATCTGGCCACGAAGCATTGGATTTATTCAAGAGCGGAGAGATTAAGAAGATGCTCGTTGCTCTTGATAATATGGAGTCGGCAAGTATTGAGACAACGCACCTAATTACTGATTTAGAAAGTGAGTATTAAATCCTATCCTATGATTCGATCCCCGTATTAGGCTTTATTTTGGTAGCAAAATAATTGCCTAAGCAAGGTAGAAGTGCCCATTCATTTAGATTTGTATGCCGCTTATGATGCATTATACCCAGACTTTAAAAGGTATTATTAACTCTGACGGCCCTTCATTCTAACGAACACTTACAACATAAAAGATGACTGTTATAAAACATTAAATCTATAGATTCAGGTTACCAACACTGATGTTAAACGTAATCTACTTCTAAAATATAAGTATAAAAATCATTGTCACGTTTGTAATCTAAGCCCTCATACAGCTTTTGTGCGGTGGTGTTATCAGTTGCCGTTTCTAACATTATGTAGCTGGCTTGTGTGTCTTTGGCCAGTTGCTTAGATCGATTCATTAACTGAGTACCCACGCCTTTTTTACGACCAGCGGGTGCCACATATAGATCGTACAATACCCAGCGTTTTGTCATGGTGACAGATTCCCAAGTTGGGTAAAGTTGCACAAAGCCAAGGGGTGTTTGATTGTCATCCAGTGCAAGAAAAATGGTGGATTGATTATTCGCCATATTGTTTTCTATGAATTTTGTTGCGCCAGCTAGGTCGGGTGTTTGTTTGTAGAATTGGCGATAAGCATCAAACAGAGACGCTATTTGACCAAGGTTATCTAAATTAGCTTGGATAATATTCATGATGCTTCTCTTATTATTACTCTAGATAATATTATGTGACAGGTACCAAAATAGCGTATTGAATTAAACAATTGCTATATGTATTTATCAGTAATAACAGTATGATCATATGACGTGTCAGAAATCTATACCTAGTGTGTTTAGAAAATATTGAACCTACATTTATGACACTTTATATTAGTAAAAATTATTATTTAATAAGCAGTAACAATCTTGGCTATCCATATGAATAAAAATAATAAACCATCTATTTTTAATATTAAGTACCTACCAGCTAGATTAATGGTATTTACTTTATTTTTAATTTCTCAGTTATCCCTTAACAAAAAGCATAGGTTAGGTAAATGGTTAGGGGTGAAAGCCAAGAAAAATATAAAGTCCCGTGCACATATTGCCCGTACTAATTTATCTCGCTGTTTTCCTGAAAAATCTAAACCTGAAATTGAAAATATGGTCGAAGATTGTTTTGTGCAATTAGCCACAGGGTTTATCGAAGGCACTCATGCTTGGTGGCAAGATATGACACCTTATAAGCAAGCCGTTAATACCGTCGGTTTAGAAAATTTGATCAATGCCCAAAAGAAAGGAAAAGGGGTTTTGTTACTAGGTGGCCACTTTGCCGTTGTGGATTTTGCTATTCCGTTATTATCGCATCACGTATCGAATTTGGCTTACATGTATCGCCCAAATGATAACCCTATTATGGATAGCATGATTGAAACGGGTCGTGCCCGAGCCAATGTGTCATCGTTTACTAAGAAAGAGCTGAAGTCTATGAAGCAGTTTATGGGTAATGGTGGCATTGTTTGGTATGGCTGTGATCAAGACTTTGGAAAAAAAGCGAATATTTTTACCCCATTTTTTGGTGTGCCAGCGGCAAATATTACCACCCCAAGTTGGATTGTAAGAGAAACCGGAGCTGCAGTGGTCTTAATGGGCATGCATCGTTTGGATAATGGAGAATATGAAATATCCTTTTCACCAGAACTGCCAGTGACAGGAGAAGACGAAGCCGCCGATGCTAAAGTGTGGAATGAACAGCTAGAAAAAGAAGTGGCTCGATTTCCTACGCAGTATATGTGGGTGCATAAACGATTTAAAACACGCCCAGAAGGTGAGGCCGCATTTTATTAGAAATTTTTATACGTGTTTTTAGTGATGGAAAATGACATAAAAAAGGGGTTATCAGTTGATAACCCCTTTTTTAATTGCACATTCAATGTCTAGTTGAAATATTCAAACGATTTAGAGCTTAGCCTTAAGCCAGACCAAAGGCGTTTTAGAATCGCGATATTCACAACACAAGCCCGCATAGATTTTTTCTATTTGATTGCGTTTGATTTTCATAGTGGGCGTTAACATATTATTTTCTGGTGTCCAACAGTCATCGACAATAAAGACTCGGTCGATTATCTCATGATGATCAAGTTCTTTGTTTATGTTGGTCATGGTTTGAAGGATACGTGTTTCGATTTCAGACGCTTCATTATCTAGCTTTGCTTTTGCTGATTCTGATAATTCAATAAAGGCAATGGGTTGTGGCTCACCCGATCCGATAATGCAAACTTGTTCAATGTCGTTATCACTTTGCATCAGGTTTTCTATTTTATCGGGCTGTACAAACTTTCCTTTACTGGTTTTGAATACATCTTTAATGCGGCCAGTTATGGACAAGTACCCATTTTCGTCAATTTCTCCACGATCACCGGTATGAAGCCAACCATTTTTTATGGTTTCAGCTGTTTTTTCTGGTTCTAAGTAGTAGCCCATCATAAGGGAGGGTGAGCGTGTAATG
>JAWUVN010000052.1:0-36841 GCA_034112345.1 Bermanella sp.
TGAAGGCCGTCTAGTAAACCTAGGTAACGCAACAGGTCACCCAAGCCGTATTATGGATGGCTCTTTCGCTAACCAAGTATTGGCTCAGATGTACCTTTGGGATGCTAAGTTTGCTGATCTTTCAGAAGCTGATAAAGCTGATAACATCTACGTTCGCGTACTTCCTAAGAAGCTAGACGAAGAAGTTGCTGCTGACATGGTTGCTGGTTTTGGTGGTGTTTTAACAACACTCACTCAAGAGCAAGCTGACTACATCAACGTACCTGTTGAAGGCCCTTACAAGCCTGAATCTTACAAGTACTAATACAGTACTGTTTAGGCAGTCTTGCTAATCACTTGCAAGACACTGCCTTAAACTCGGTTAGACTGTGCGCATAGTTTTCTAATCGAGTTTATTCCCTTTAAATATTTAATTATTTCATTATTTCCGAGAACACTATGGACGATTTTCGAT
This sequence comes from Bermanella sp., assembly GCA_034112345.1. GTDB lineage: Bacteria > Pseudomonadota > Gammaproteobacteria > Pseudomonadales > Oceanobacteraceae > Bermanella. Next base: position 455 of record JAWUVN010000052.1, read on the forward strand.
TAAGTTTTGAATTCTTTCCGACTAAGACCGAAGAAGGTACTCGCAAGTTATACAATACTCGCGATAAATTAGCCGAGCTTAATCCCGACTTTTTCTCTGTTACGTATGGAGCCGGCGGCTCTACCCGTAGCAACACAATTGACATTGTGACAGGAATGAACAGCAAGGGTATTGATGCTGCTCCACACCTATCCTGTGTAGGCGAGAGCAAAGAAAACATAAAAGAATTACTGCAACACTACGCCGACAGTGACATTAAGCGCATTGTGGCCTTACGTGGCGATCTACCATCTGGTATGGCGGCTAGCGCTGGTGAACTTAACTACGCCAATGAACTAGTTGAATTAATCCGCGCTGAGCACGGTGATACGTTTGAATTAGAAGTGGCCGCCTACCCAGAGATGCACCCTCAAGCTAGAAACTTTGAAGATGACCTAATCAACTTTAAACGTAAAGTAGATGCTGGCGCCAATTCTGCAATTACCCAGTATTTTTTCAACCCGGATAGCTACTTTTACTTTGTTGATCGTTGCCAAAACATGGGTATCGACATTCCTATCGTCCCAGGTATTATGCCGATCACTAACTACACCAAATTAGCGCGTTTCTCCGATGCGTGCGGTGCTGAAATTCCTCGCTGGATACGTAAGCAATTAGAAGCCTATGGCGATGATACTGAAAGCATCATGAAATTTGGTGAAGAGGTTATCACCCAAATGTGTGAAGATCTTGTTGAAAACGATGTTCCTGGGCTACACTTCTATACATTAAACCAAGCTGATCCATGCTTGAATGTTTGGAAAAACTTGAATTTATGGTAGTTTTTACAACCCTAACGATAGCTTTTTAATCAAAGTATAATGGGCTATTACAGAGTGGCTGGTCAGCCACTCTGATTTGCATGGGTCGTATCACCTTAATTTTTACTCACCGAGGTAATTAAAATGCGCCAACCTATTCGTGTTGATCTAGTTGAAGGCCAATCCTATTTTTGGTGTGAATGTGGTCGCAGCGAAAAGCAGCCTTTTTGTGATGGCAGCCATTCAGGCACACCTTATACACCAAAAATGTTTACCGCCGAAAAAACGGAATCACGTTTTTTATGTGCGTGTAAAGACACTGAGAAAGCACCTTTTTGTGATGGTTCACACTCGCGGTAATTTTTAATTAATACTCAATCAATCTTTTAGTTGTAAAACTGTATGCGCATTCCAAGAATATTCACACCTCAAAACCTAATCGAAAACACCATGATAGAACTTGATGAGCATGCCGCTAATCACGTTGGACGGGTTTTACGCATGGCTGCAGGTCGTGAATTGATTCTTTTTAATGGCCAGGGTCCAATGCACTTTGAAGCCACAATAGAGGAGTCTGGTAAGAAGCGTGTGACAGCTATTATCACTAATAAAATCAGCAGTGAAAATGAATCACCTTTAAACATTCACCTAGGCCAAGCCTTATCTAAAGGTGACAGAATGGAATTCACCATTCAAAAAGCGGTTGAACTTGGGGTGACAGAAATCACACCTCTGTGGACCGATCATTGCGATGTCAAAAACAACACCGAACGTTTAGAGAAAAAACTAAAGCAATGGCAAGGCATTATTATCAGCGCATGTGAACAATGCGGCCGAGATGTTATTCCAACACTTAACCCTGTGGCTAAAATCCAAGATTGGATAAGCCAGGTAAAAGCTGATGAAAAATGGGTACTGGATCCCCGTGGTAATAATGACAATGATAAAAGATCAAACGTTAGTAATGCGGCTATCGCCGTCGGGCCTGAGGGCGGCCTTAGCCAAACTGAAATTGAGCTAGCCTGTCAGTTTAATTTTAAATCTAAATTAATAGGGCCACGGATATTACGCACCGAAACGGCCGCCTTAACCGCAATTACATTACTGCAAAGCCAATGGGGTGATTTTAATACCTAATATACTTTTGTGATAAAAATAAAAAAGCCGAAACATTATGAATGTTTCGGCTTTTTATAATAGGTTTAACCCATCAAATAATTAAGACTTACTTCAATTCTTTTAATATTTCAGCTTCAAGCATATCTAAATCAGGAATGGTTGCGTGACCTGTTTCTAATGTCACAGCCATTTTTTGGCCTTTTTGTAGCACTGCGTTTTGATTCTCTTTAATCGCAGCTTCTTCTAACTTTATTAAGCTTGGAATACCCTGTGTCAGCAAGCCAAAAAAACGCATTTTACCTTGCTCGCCATTAGGTGAGTTTACTACAGCCACTCGTAAGTCTTGCCCTGCAGGGCCTTTTTTAAAGCCACTAAATTCTTCATACGAGATAACCGGTATCATGGTTCCACGCCATTCAATTTCGCCAACAATCCAGTCTGCTACATTATCTAAAACCGCAGGTTTTTGAAATGGAATTAGCTCTGCAATGGTCACGTTAGGCAGCACCATACGCCCACCCTGAATTGGGATAAGCAAACAAGGTAGCATTTCGTCTGTATTGGTATCTGTTGTTAGCTGCTGCATCGTTTTTACCTAAGCTATCTTCTCTATTAAGATCTAAACAATCATTAATTTAATGAGTCGTACTTTCTGATTCTAAATATTGAATGGTTTCCACCAATCGTTTCGCCATCTCTTGAGGTGAACCACTAAATTGCACGGCCCCTGTCTCTCGACATGCATCTGGCATAGCGCTGCTGGCACAGGTTTCACTGCTTTGTGCCCAAACCGGAATTTCAAATTCTTGCAGTTTTTTTACCGCTTCTGCGCCATCATTTCCCATACCACTAAACAATATAGCTCCCATATTAGGAAATGCGCTGTAAGTGTTTAAGATTAATTGATCTACAGATGGCCCGTATAAACCAGGCCAAGGTGTGGGTAACAATCTTAATACGCCTTCTTTGAATATGGTTTCACGGTCAGCTGGAACAATCAAAACTTCTCCGACTCTAGGTTGATCACCGCCTGTGGCAACAGATAACTTGAAGTGCGAATGACGTGCAAGTACTTGTGCTAAAACAGGCACAAATTGCGCATCAATATGCTGCCCGTAAATAAATGAAACTGGTAGACCTTTAGGCAGTGCATCTAGAAAATCTTTCACCGCTTCTGGACCACCAAGAGAGCTTCCTAATACCCATACATGCTTGGCTTGTTCCCCATCTTTAACCGCCTTTATTGTAGTGGGCAATGTTAAAGCTAAAGGCTCTATAACCGAATTTTGTTCTTCTATGGCTCTCAAACTGGCTTGGGTTTGGATTAAATCGTCACCCAGTAACTGTTTGATTTTTGCGTAAAGATTTCTCTCCCACTTGGGATATTGTTGATCTTGCTTACTGGGAGCCGCTTCAAACCCAAGTAATACTGGCTGATCTAGATCTAAAAATGCATCTAATAATGCATCGTCTTCTCTTAGGTCCACTAGCCAAGCTGACACCTGACTATCAAAGCCTTTTAACTCTAACGCTTTAGGGCTTAATGAAATCACTTCGCAACCAAAGTTTTCAATAGCACTTCTTAAGCGATGCTGTTGCAGTAAATTCTCTGCAACAACGGCCAATTTTATCGGCCTAAACTCAGACACTAAGCCGTTTCCGTTAACTGAGTAATCGCCCCTAACAGCTTATCTTCTTGGAAAGGTTTACCCATGTAATCAGTCACACCGATGGCCATTGCACGTTCTTTATGTTTATCACCGGTACGCGATGTGATCATGATGATTGGAATGTCTTTTAGCCTTGAGCTGTGTCGCATTTGCGTCGCCACTTCAAAACCATCCATTCTAGGCATTTCAATATCAAGTAATACAACATCGGGTCTGTAGTCTTGCAACGTTGCCATGGCATCAACACCATCTTTAGCCGTTCGCACTTCATAACCCTGACGTTCAAGTAATCGTGTGGTTACCTTACGTACGGTTACCGAATCATCCACAACTAATACTGAAACAACTGAACTTTCGACTGGAGCAACAATTTTTGCTTCAACCTGATGTTCAATTTCCATATGCTGCTTGTATTCAATGCTAGTCACGTTACGCATCATATTTGGCAAATCAAGAATGATTACAACACTACCATCCCCTAGAATTGTTCCGCCTGACACACCTACTACAGAGTTAAATTGTGGTCCTAAAGCTTTTACAACAATTTCTCGTGAACCCATTAGCGTATCTACTTGAACAGCGGCAGGTTTCGCACCTCGAACCAATACAACTGGCATAGGCACATTTGAATCAGGTAATTTTTCCTGACTCTCATCACGCAGTAAGCGACCCAAGGATTCAAGGTGATATTCACGACCGGCATAATGGTAAACCGGACGCTCTTGCTTATATAATTCTCGTAAATTATCAGTACTGACTCGAACAATACCTTCGATACTATTAAGCGGAATTGCAAATAATGCATCTCCTACTTTCGTCATCAAGGCTCGGTTTACAGATACTGTAAATGGAAGTCGTACAATAAACTCAGTGCCCACACCTGTTTGTGAATTAATCACAACCGTGCCGCCCACCTGCTTAATTTCGCTGTTTACTACGTCCATACCCACACCACGACCCGATATTTGAGTCACGTGTTCTGCCGTACTAAAACCAGCTTGCAGTATAAATTGTAATACTTCTTGATCCGAGACCTTCGAACCTTTTTCAATTAGCCCACGCTCAAGTGCTTTTGCACGCACTTTTTCTAAATTCACCCCAGCGCCATCATCTACTAGACGAAGCACGACATCACTACCATCTCGGGATAGATCAATACTAATGCTACCTACTTCAGGTTTACCCGCTGTTATGCGGCCCTCTGTGGTTTCTAGGCCGTGATCCACTGCGTTACGAAGCATGTGCTCTAATGGAGAAATTAAGCGCTCTAGGACGCTTCTATCCATTTCACCATCAGCGTTGTTTACTTGAAGCTCAACTTGCTTACCAAGTTCAGAGCTCACCTGACGAACAATTCGACGTAAACGAGGCACCATTCTAGCAAACGGCACCATGCGGGTTTTCATCAACCCTTCTTGAAGCTCAGTATTCACTCGAGATTGTTGTAGCAACAGTGTTTCTGCATCTCTTGTTTTATTCACAAGCGTGGACTTGATATCTATTAAATCGGAAGCCGATTCCACTAAAGATCGAGATAATTGCTGAAGCTGGCTGTATCGATCCATTTCTAGTGGATCAAAGTCTTCATAATCAGGGCCTTGCTGCTCACGACGGAATAGCACCTGAGCTTCTGTTTCCATATCTAAACGACGCAGCTGATCTTTTAATCGATCTAGTGTGGCATCCATATCGTCTAACGAATAACCAAAGTCGGTCACTTGGTTTTCCAGACGGCCTCGGCTAATGGATGTTTCACCTGCAAGGTTTACCAAGCCATCTAAAAGATCGGCTGGTACTTTAATCATCTCTTGCGGACCAGCACGCTTCGTTTGCTGATTTTCAGTTTGTGCTTTCTTTTGATCCACTGCTTTTTCAGGCTTAGGATGTAAAGGCACAACATTGGTGGCATCTTCTAATGCCACTAATTCATCATCCACTTTTATAGGCAAGTCATGCTTAGCTGCATCAATAATCAGCTCAGCATTATTAGAACCCAACGGACCTTGTCCGCCTTCTGCTAACCAAAGTTGTACACTATCAATAGTGGCCATCAGCACATCATATTGTGACTGCAACAACTGGAATAATGCTTCATCCCCTTGTTCATTATTTACTAAGCGACTATTGAGCTCTGTCTCCATATCATGGGCTAAATCGCCCAGTCCACTTAAACCAGTTATGCGTGCGCCACCTTTAAAGGTATGTAAGACACGTTGTATCGCTTCGTTATGCTCTGGATTTCCTGGTTCAGCCTTCCAAGCTTTAATGTGAGTATCTAGCTCTTCCATTAACTCTTCAGCTTCTTCCATGAATATTTCAACAATCTCAGCATCGGCATCATCTGCCATTTGCTTAACGCTTATTGATTCAGGTTGGTCTGCAGCCACATCAGTTGGTAGCTGCTGAGTAGTTATCGAATTATCCAATTCTATAACTGCTTTTTCCGCTGCCTGATCTTTAACAGGCTGCTGAGTTGTTTGAGTTTCAGGTAGGTCTAACGACTCGCCGGCTAAATACAATTGTATAGCCGTGATAAGTTCAGGGGCAGAGTGAATTGGCTTACTTTGCTTAAGCGCTTGAACCATATCTCCCAATCGATCATGGCAAATATGCAGTAATTCGAACAATTGACTATTCGAAGTCAATTTACCTAAACTTAAGCCCTCATAAAGGTCTTCAAGTTCGTGGGCTAAATCACCTATGGCGTTAATTTCTGACATGCGAGCACCACCTTTAAAGGTATGCAAATCACGCTGTAATTCTGCCACTTCTAGTAAGTTATCACTATCCTGTTCCCAGGCATCTAGCGAAGTACTTATAGATTCAACCAACTCTTCTGCTTCTTCTAAAAATATTTCTAATAGTTCAGGCTCAATATCAGACTTAATATCTTCAGCAATAACATCGACTGGTGCCTGTTCGATTTCAGAAATTTCATTATCAATAACTTCAGCAAGGGCTGCCGATTCAGTATTATTTTCAATCGCGCCAGAAATTTTCGCCTGAACAGATGTTCCGCCCAATCGAGATATCAATTCATTTTCAGGTAAGACAGCCTGGCTAGCGGCCACCATATCCATCATGTTTAATAAACCGTCATGACCTAACTTAATGTCATTAACAATTTCATGCTCGGGGGATAAACCATCTGTCATGATTTTGTTACAGGCAATATTTAAAGCTTCACAAAGAGCGACAACTGGTAACAATTCAGCCATTTGAGCCCCCTTTTCAAGGGTCTCAATTTCATCAATAACCGCTTCCAATAACTGTAAGTTATCAGGCTCAGTTTCCCAGCGCTCTAATAAGCTTTCTGCATCAGTCAGTATATCCATGCCTTCAGATAAAAAGATGGATAGCACTTGGGGGTCAACTTTTTGATTTGCACTAGTGCCCAAACTTTCATGGAACTTACCAATTAACTGCGCCATAAGTCGCTGTACATCTGCTGCAAGATCTTGGCTGCCTGCTATCGGGCTAAAATCTAGATTGCTTAATTGTATATGGCCATCATCAATTAAGTCTTTACCGCGAATAAGTAGATGTACAATCTCGGCAGTCGTTTCAACGTGGTACGCACATAAATCACGCGCAAAGTTTTCAAGTACCGCAGCAACATCTGCTATATTTTCAATATGCGCCATATGCGCACTGCCTTTTAATGTATGAAAGGCACGCTGTAGTTCATCACTAATTGGCGTTTTATAATCTTCTTCTTGTGCTGTGTTAATGAAGTTTTGAACAACAGCAACGTGCGTTTGAAGCTCTTGACTAAAAACTTCTAATAATGCCTCGTCTATAATGTTTTCATTTTCTGTTGAAGCATCAGAGTCGTCATGCGTAAAAGATTCTTCTGATATAGCTTCTGCAGATACAGGAGCCTGCCAAGAATCAACCGCATCACCTTTCGAAAGAGCATGCGCATATTCTTGAATGGCAGATACATTAACAGTGCAAGGTTTACGATTTTTAAACGAATCAATTAGCGAAGGTATTTGCGTAATGGTGTAATCGACAATACTCAAGAAATTAGGTGTCACTTCAATTGTATTATCAATCATACGATTGAACATATTTTCAATTGACCAAGCTGTTTCACCAAGATCTTCAGCGCTGACCATACGTCCACTACCCTTAAGGGTATGAAATGCACGTCGCGTTGTAGACAAAGCTTCTTCATCAGATTGATTGGCTTTATAAATAGGCCAAAATTCTTCAATCGTTTCTAATACTTCTTCAGCTTCTTCTAAGAAAATCTCTATGATTTCATCATCGATTAAATCATCGTCTTCATCTAAAAGCATATTGGTTGAAGTGGATTCTAATACCGAATCCAGTGCATCGCTAGCAGCGTCATTAATTGTGTCGCCTTCAAAATCGCCAACAGGTTGATCCGCTAGCTCAGATATTGATTCACTAAATGCACTATTTAACTGCTTAGCTTCTTGTGTTTCTAAATCAAAATCATCTAACTCTATTTTAATTGATGACTCTTCATCAGTTATTAGAGATGTGTCGTTGTTAATCGTTTCATCAGGTAAGTCCACTGAAAAATCTATCGATTCAATAGCATCTGAATTTCCATCATTAATGCTATTTTCATCCGCTGCTTCTGTACCAAAGTCTACTTCAACTAAATCATCTTCAATGGCTTCAGCATCAAGCACACCATCTTCAGGAGACAGATCACTAGTGGAGAGATAAGGCAGTATGGCTTCCCTAGCACGAACAAGAATATCCAGATCGACTGAATGAGAGCTTTCTTCCAAACGCTCTAAGAAATATTCAATACCACTTAAGGCTTCAGCTAAAGCATGCATTAATAAATCAGCAGGTTTATCCTGAGAATCTACGTGCTTTTGTAAAATATTAGAGCACGAACGTGATATATCAGCTGCTTCAACTTGAGGCACCATGATAAGAGTGCCACGTAAATTCATCAGTAATTCGGCGGCTTCTCCAAGCAAAGATAAATCGCTTACTTTAATGTAATCAACAATCTTTTCTTTGATTTGTTCGACTAAATTTTTCGATTCTTTTAATACAACTTGCTGGGCATCATTTAACTGTACAATTTCAGGAGTCGATGTATCGCCACCAAATCGATCGCTCAAACCAACTAAGGATGCTTCTACATATAATAAAGCACCCGCGATATCCATTAGCTCAGTATTATTTGCAGGCTTTTTCTCAGCCACAAAAGTTTTGAGTGCATCAAATTGATCCAATATGACTTTTCTAGGTATGCCTAAGCCAAGCATACCCATGGTGTCGCCTATTTGCTTAAAGCCAGGCAGCAATTCTTCAAGATCGGCACTTTGAGCACCCTTGCCCTGAACTAATATATCTAAGCTGTCTTTTAATCGTGCAATTTCTTCAATCAATGCAGTGGCAACACTGCCCATTGTACTTTTATCAGGACCACTTAACGCATCACGATCTGCATCTACTTCCGCACTAGTAGGAAGAGCATCGTATAAATCAAACTCTTCGCGAACAGCCTCAATCCGAGCAGTACTAACTGATGATTTGGCGACGTAGAATAAAATATTTTTAAGGAGTTCTTCTGGTGTATTTTCAAATGAAGCCGATCCATTCGTAATTAAACCTTTAAGCTCTGGCTCTAAGCGTTTTAATGAATCTTTTATGCCACTGTTAAGAGGAATACCACCCTGAATAATCCCTTCTAATGCCGCTGCTGCTGACAACCATAAAGATTCTGCGGGTGTATCTTTTAATATTTTTGCGAGTCGAGCCGTTACTTTAAATAAGTATTCAGCGTTATGCTCTACGTCTTTTCCTTTCAATAAACCCAGTAGTGCTACCTGGTACATCTGACGGAGCTTGCGCGTAAGATCTACAAATTGTTTATCAGAAAATTGCTGGCGTTGCTGATCACTTACTGGCACTGAATCTTTAATAGTAGGCTGAAATAAAGATGTTTCAGAAAGAAGGCTTTCACCTCGAGCTCCACGTAAATCGTTCAAAACCGGTAGTAATACAACCGGTAAATCACGGTGGCCTAGCTTAATGTGATCTAAATAATTTGGCAGCTGCAGAATGGCCTGCATTAAGACTTCACGTGCTTCTGCAGGGTCACTGACAGAATCATCAATCATAGCTTGCGCCACGCCTTCCATCTCTTCTGCAAGCATGGCTGCGCCGTAGAACTCTACCATTTGTAGTGTTCCACGTACTTGATGCAAGTAAGTCAGACAGAATTTCATGCGAGCAGTATCGTCCGGAGACTCTACATATGCCTCCAGCTCGTACTGTGCCTGTTTCAAGACTTCTTCAATCTCGCCTTTAACCCAATCAAGGGCTACATAATCATGGCGACCGCCCATAGTGGCTCCGCTATCCTGTTATTCTAATTTGATGTACGCTTTTTAAATGCCGTAATAGATTCACCCTTGATAGGTTCTAATTGCTCATGTTTCCAATCCACAACTTCTCCCATACCTATAACGAGTAAACCTCCAGGTGCTAATCGTTCCACTAATTGGTTCAATATTTCCTGTCGACGCCAGCGGCGAAAATAAATCAAAACATTTTGACAATAAATGATATCTCGCGGAGTTTTGGCCACTTGATCTAATTGCAAAACATTCACCTGCGCAAAGCAGGTTTTTCTTTTTAAAGAATCTGTAATCGTATAAAAACCGTTTGGTTCTTGCTGAAAGTAATGCCTAACATAATGCTCTGACATAGCCTCCAATCTACGAGAAGTAAATTCAGCTTTTCTTGCTTTGCTCAAAACTGGAATACTGATATCAGTACCCGTCACTAAAAAGCTCTGCTCATCTTCAAATGATCGCAAAATTTCGTTTGCCACCATAGCAAGGCTATAAACTTCCTCACCACTTGAACAACCAACACTCCAGATATCTAAAGGTGTTTTCTTCGTATAATTCGATTGATGCGTTGCTATATATTTTGCAACATAATCAAACGCTTCTGGATCGCGAAAGAAACGTGTTTCTTGGACTGTTAAGCTATCAATCAATTTTGCCCATTCAATTCTACCCATAGGCTCATGAACAATTTGATCGTAATACTTTTGGTAATCATTCATGTCCACCTCACGCATTCTCTGCATTAAGCTGGATTGTAAAAATGACTTCCGATGTTCTGCTACAAAAATACCTGTTCGTGTTTCAAGCAACTCCCTCCAAAGAGAGAATTGCTGCTCGCTCATTTCAGGAAGGGCCTTTAAAGACCAGCCATGAGCGGGCGCATCATTCATCATCTAATTAAACGTTAGATTCAGGTAGTTTGAAGCCAGCAACCGATTCACGTAATTTCGTCGCCATCTCTGCTAGGTTACCGATCGACTTAGCAGTCGCGGTAGTACCAGCTGAGGTTTGCGATGTAATCTCTTGTATTACGTTCATCGTATTTGAGATATGACCTGCGGAAGATGCCTGCTGACGAGCAGCGTTCGAGATATTTTGTATCAAGTCCGCAAGGTTTTTAGATACGGTTTCGATTTCTTCAAGAGCAACACCCGCATCCTGCGCTAAGCGAGCACCACGTACCACTTCGGCCGTTGTATGTTCCATCGAAATAACCGCTTCGTTTGTATCATTCTGGATCGTTTTAACCAGTGCTTCAATCTGCTTGGTTGCTGCTGCTGAACGTTCAGCTAGACGCTGTACTTCATCCGCAACTACCGCAAAGCCTCGACCTGCATCGCCGGCCATAGATGCCTGGATTGCAGCGTTAAGAGATAGAATGTTTGTTTGGTCGGCGATGTCGTTGATCAAGGAAATGATGTCACCAATTTCCTGTGAAGATTCACCCAGACGTTTGATACGTTTTGATGTTTCTTGAATCTGCTCACGGATGTTATCCATGCCGTTGATCGTTGCTTGTACCACTTCAGCACCTTTGTTTGCGATCGTTACTGATCGCTCCGCCACCGAGGTAGACTCTGATGCGTTTGAAGATACTTGGTCGATGGATACAGCCATCTCGTTGATCGCAGCCGATGCACCAGCAATTTCTTGTGCTTGGTGTTCTGCAGCGTCAGCTAGATGCATCGCTGTAGACTGTGTTTCTTGAGCAACCGATGCTACCTCTAACGCTGTTTCATTAATCGCGGTTACTAGTGCACGCATTTGGTCGATCGCGAAGTTGATGGAGTCAGCAATCGCACCAGTAAAGTCTTCTGTTACTGTTGCCTGCGTGGTTAAGTCACCATCAGCTAGGTCAGCCAGTTCATCAAGTAAACGAAGGATCGCCATTTGGTTAGCTTCGTTTTTGGTTTCTTCTTCTTTCAATGTACGCTGAGTATCTTGGTAAGATACGTAACCCACACCACCAAGCATGGCTAAACCGATAATCGCCAATAAGTAACCAGTAGTTTGTAAAAGCGTCCAAGAGCTAGAACGCTGTTCATGACGCTCGGTCAACGCAGAAGTTTTTGTTAGCAGTGTTTGTGACTGGCTAAATATGTTGTTTGCCGATTCACGTACCTGGAATAACTCAGGTGATGTTTCTAAAATTTCATCTACCGAACCTGCTACGAATTCAAACAATTCCGAGATTTCAGCAAGCGAGTCAATCGCTTCATCATCAGTAACGGGTTGAATATGCATCGCAACGTTACCTTCGACCATGCCGTTCAGTACTCGACCGAATAAGTTAGCATCTCGACCAAAGCTGTCCGCCGCCATTACCGCATCATCACCACCAGATAATACTTTGTTAACTGATCGTACAATACGTTCTGCTAACCATGATTGACGCTGTGCTACCGCTACCTGCTCGGCTGGAGCATCGTTATCAAGCAATATCTCTACAACTTCATCATATTCAACCTGAAGCTGTGGAATCGTTTCAGATAATGTTGCTGCTACTTCGTGTAGAGAAAGTACGGTGTCTTGTGTCTCTAATATTCTATCGGCAGATCCACGCACATCACCCCAAAGTTCTTGAAGTTCATTAATCCCTTCAACTGGGCTAGGCGGAAGACCTGTTGCTTCATTACCTTCAACAATGTATCCCCAACGTGTTTCGAAGTTGGTTCGAGCAGAACGTAAAAGACGAAACGCTTCTTCTTTACCCGCTGCAGCTTCCACGGCATTTTTTGCCACCTGCTGAGAAAGTACTCGGAGCTCACCTGAGTGAGAGATGTATTCAGCGTCTTGGTCGGTTTTATACTGTACGAATACGGTAATACCTAAGAAGGCCAAAATGAACACGACAAACGCGATGATAAAACCTAATCGCGCGGTGTTATTTAAGAGTATCGACAGGATTGCACTGCCTGGGCTAGCTTTCATGGTGTTGATTTCTCCGCAACCGTAACTTCGTATAATTATTATTAAATTTATAGCAATTCAAAGGTGCTTGAAAAGCAAATACTATACAGCAATATCCATATATTGCTGATCTTCAACCAAGGCATCAAAACTGAACACTGGCCAATCTTCTCCGTCCCTTGTATAGGAATCAGAAATGAAAGGCTTAGCTGCCTTAGGAATACTTATGTTTGAGGATGTATTTTTCGACTCGACTGAAAAGTACTGCATACCCAGTACCGCATCCACAACCAAGCCGTTCAAAACATCCCCTTTTTCAATGATAAGAGTTCGTTTAGTACGCTGAGATGCCGCTCGACCACCTAAAAAAGCAGCCAAGTCCATCACCGGTATTAAGCGACCACGTACATTAGCCACACCCTGAACCCAATGCTTAACACCTGGAACTTGTGTGAGCTTAGGTGCAGTCAAAATTTCACTGACATCCGACATAGGAGCAACATATCGCTGCCCAGCCAAAACAAACCCTACTCCACGCCAATATTCAACGGCTTCTGCCTTTGAAGGCAAGTCGGCCGCATGAGCACGGCAGCGTTTTGCAATGTCATGTAGAAGCGTAAAAGGCGTCATATAAAATCTCTAATCTATTCGCCAGCAATAACGCTGTTAATGGTTTCAGCCAACTGATTCTCAGTGACAGGTTTAACTAAATAACCTTTCGCACCTTGACGCTGACCCCATACTTTATCGGTTTCCTGATCTTTCGTTGTTACGATGATCACAGGAATTCCTGCTGTTTTATCGTCTTTAGTTAATTGACGAGTTGCCTGAAAACCATTTAGCCCAGGCATAACGATGTCCATTAATACAACATCTGGTAACTCTTCACGGGCCAACGCCACGCCGTCTGCACCGTTTTCAGCGGTCAGTACTTCAAAACCCTTTGCTTCTAGCATGGATTTCAATGTAAATGTTTCGGTTGGCGAGTCATCAACAATTAGCACGCGAGCCATAAAAACCTCAATTTCTTAATCTGTTCAATAAGGCAACGCATCACTTAACGTGATTGCGAATTGCCCCTAATAATTCATCTTTACTAAATGGTTTGGTTAGATACTGGTCTGAACCAACAATGCGGCCTTTGGCCTTATCAAATAATCCGTCTTTGCTGGACAGCATAACTACCGGAGTATTCTTAAAATTAGAATTATTTTTAATTAATGCGCAGGTTTGATAACCATCTAATCGAGGCATCATAATATCAACAAATATGATTTCAGGGTGATTATCTGCAATCTTGGCAAGAGCATCAAAACCATCCGTTGCAGTAATCACATTGCAACCTACTTTCTTCAATAAGGTTTCAGCGGTTCGGCGAATGGTTTTACTATCGTCGATTACCATTACCTTAATATTTTCGAAATTGTCCGCCATAAATCAGCCTATTGCCGGTCGTTTAATCAGTCTTATTTTTTTGTGGGTATTACTTAGCAGCCCTTTGTAACACACTCAGCGTTGGCATTCTAGAGCCACTTTAACACCACACCGAAATCTCAAGGGTCGTTTTTACGTAATTAAAGGGTACAATACCAACAGTTTTTATTATTTTAGGCGAATTTTTTATGTCAATTAAACTTGGTATTGTGATGGACCCTATTGAAGCAATCACCTTCAAAAAGGATACGTCTATTGCATTGCTTGATGCAGCACAACGCAAGGGATGGGAGCTTTTTTATATGGAGCAATCCGACCTAGCACTTGAGCAAGGTCGAGCAATGGCGAGTATGACCAAGCTAACAGTGAGCATGGATCCAGAAAACTGGTTCACTAAGGGCGAAACTTTTTATCAGCCACTTTGTGAACTAGACACTGTTTTAATGCGCACTGATCCTCCATTTGATAATGAATATATTTACAGTACTTATATATTGGAGCGCGCAGAAAAAGAGGGGACATTGATTATCAATAATCCTCGAAGCCTTAGAGACTGTAACGAAAAAGTCTTTGCCACTGAATTCCCACAGTGCTGCCCCGAAGTATTAGTTACCAAAGATGCTGCTAGATTAAAAGCATTCCACAAAACTCACCAAGATGTGATTTTCAAACCGCTAGACGGTATGGGTGGCTCTTCAATATTCCGCCTGAAACACGATGACCCAAATATCAGCGTGATCATCGAAGTACTAACTAAATTTGGCAAAGAAACCATCATGGCTCAAAAATACATCCCTGAAATTAAACAGGGAGACAAACGTATTTTAATGATTGATGGCGAGCCCGTATCTCACGCCTTAGCACGCATCCCTCAAGATGGGGAAACTCGCGGAAATATCGCAGCTGGCGGTAGAGGCGTGACACAACCATTAACTGAACGAGATTTATGGATCGCTAAACAAATCGGCCCCACCCTTAAAGAGAAAGGATTAGTTTTTGTAGGCCTGGATGTAATTGGCGACTACTTAACCGAAATCAATGTCACCAGCCCAACCTGTGTAAGAGAGATCAGTCGCGACAGCAATCAAGATGTTGCAATGATGCTGATGGATGCTGTTGAAAAACGCCTAAACCAAGCAAAATAAGTCGTTCCTTCACCTAATCACCCATTGAAAAATGGGTGAGCAAAACTCCCCTATGATAAAAGCCTCGATTTTCTTAAGATTGCCGTGGCCAATAGGCCCTGCAAGTGGCAAAATAGCGCGATCAATTTGAGAGCACATCATGAGCCAAGCAGTCGCCGTTAACGATTACGATCGTTTTAGTTTTGCCATATTCATGGCTGCTGTCATACATCTATTAATTGTATTTGGTATTGGCTTTGGACTTCCTGACAAACAATCTAGCGCCACCACCCTAGACGTCACATTGGCTCAAAGCCACCAAGATAAAGCACCCGAAGAAGCCGACTACCTTGCCCAAGCCAATCAAGAAGGCAGTGGCACATTAAAAGAACGCGCTGAAATGACCACTACCGAACTTGCCGATTACGCTGCTGAAGAAATTCAAAAAACACAACAACTGAAGCAAACAGCCAGCGCACCAAAACCAAGCCTACAAAACTACAAAGCTATCACAAGCCTTTACGGTGAGTTTAATATTGAAAGTCACCGCCTTGAACAAGACCTTAAAGCACTAGACCTGCCAGAAGGGGAAGCCAAAAGCTTCCTAGAGCGCAGCTTAGAAATTGCTAGCCTACAAGCCAAGCTAGACTATGACCGCCAAATGCTAACAAAAGCGCCTCGCACCAGACGCTTAACCGCTACTTCAACCCGTCGTAGCTCAGATGCCTTATATATGAACCAATGGTTACGAAAAATAGAAAACATTGGTAACACCAACTACCCCAACGAAGCTAAAAAACAAAATATCAGTGGCAAGTTACGCTTATTAGTAGCAATTAAAGCCGATGGTACAATTCATCAACTGAAGGTGCTTGAGTCATCTGGCCATAAAGTACTTGATGATGCGGCTAAAAATATCGTTCGACTCGCATCGCCTTTCGCTCCATTCTCTGAAGAAATGCGAAAAGATGCTGAAGTATTAGAAATCATTCGTACATGGCAATTTGGCAATAATTTATTCGCGACCAATATTTAATTTATGAACTCGGCAAACAACTTAAAAAATCATTTTTTACTGGCTATGCCTCAACTAAATGACCCTTACTTTGGCCAAAGCGTCTGCTATATCTGTGACCACAACGAACACGGCTCTATGGGCTTAGTAATTAACAAGCCAATTGGCATCAGCCTAGATGATATTCTTTCTGAATTAGATATTACCGTAACAAAGAAAACCGACCACACCATTATGCAAGGTGGGCCAGTGAGTCCTGAACAAGGCTTTGTATTATATGAAGGCCACTATGATAATGTTGAAAACACTGAAATAAGTAGCAATATTCGACTAAGCACTTCCAAAGAAATTTTAACCGAAATTGCCACTGGCAAAGGCCCTGATCAACTTGTGATATGCCTAGGTTATGCAGGCTGGGAAGCTGGACAACTTGAAGAAGAAATCGCTGATAATGTATGGCTAACTATAGAAGCGGATGAACAGCTTTTGTTTCATACGCCAGTAAGCGATATTGCATCAAAAGCTGCCAGAAAGATCGGGGTTGATATTAATTTACTCACAACTCAATCTGGTCACGCGTAAGTATTTAAAATAGAAATTTCAATCATCCAATATAAATAGCTTTAGGATATTAAGTGCAAAACACCGTTACCAACAAAATTAAAACACTAATGGCTTTTGACTACGGCAAAAAACGCATTGGGTTAGCTGTTGGGCAACGTTTATTGCAAAGCGCCAATGGTATTGGTTACGTCAATGCAACTGATGGGAAACCAAATTGGGATCAACTAGATGCATTTGTAAAAGAGTGGCAACCAGATGGTTTTGTTGTTGGCCTACCCCTCAATATGGATGGCTCTGAAAGTGACATGTCCAAACGGGCAAACAAATTCAGTAACCGACTGCACGGCCGCTATGGTAAACCCAGCTTTACTATTGATGAACGCTTAAGCACCTACGCAGCAAAAGAAGAAGCCAGAGCCCAAGGACATAAAGGTCATTACAAATCTGACCCTATTGATGCCTTAGCCGCTCAATTTATATTAGAAACCTGGCTAAACGAATACCCTTTTGAACATACAGATCAGGAATAGGAACACACATGACGCTACCTCAGCCATCTACTCTGATCGACAATATGGTCGCAGATATTAATCAGCAGTTTCCTGTATTAGATGACTCCATTGTTATGGTTGGCATTCATACTGGTGGAGCTTGGATTGCGAACCAACTTTTTTCCAAACTGAATTTATCGACAGAGCTAGGTTTGCTTGACATCAGTTTTTATCGAGATGATTTTAGCCAGAATGGACTTCACCCAAAAGTAAAAAGCAGTGAACTACCAGACATAGAAGGCAAAACCATCATTCTAGTTGATGACGTTATCATGTCAGGCCGCACCATTCGTGCTGCCATGAATGAACTGTTTGACTATGGACGACCTAAAAAGATAGTACTGGCTTCTTTAATAGATGTCGGGCACAGGGAGCTGCCAATTCAAGCTGACATCGTAGGCCAAACAATCGATTGCCCTACTGATCAAAGAATCAAACTCACAGGTCCAGAGCCGCTTACTCTCACTACTGTGACACTGAACAAATAAGGTTATGACTATGAACCCACTGGATCCCAGTCAAATACAATTAAATGAAGATGGTCGCTTAAAACACTTTCTAACCACAGAAGGCTTAAGCAAAGAAATCCTCACTGAAATTTTAGATACAGCCGATAGTTTTATCGGCACACAGTCCCGTAGCGTTAAGACTGTTCCGCTACTGCGCGGTAAAACAGTGGTAAATTTATTTTTTGAAAACTCCACTCGTACGCGTTCAACATTTGAACTAGCCGCCAAACGCTTAAGCGCCAATATTTTAAACTTAGACATTGCTCGCAGCGCCACCAGTAAGGGTGAAACCTTAATGGATACATTATGGAATTTAGAATCCATGTACAGCGACATGTTTATTGTGCGCCACGCTGATTCAGGCGCGGCACACTTTATTGCACAGCACGTTACACCTAATGTGGCGGTGATTAATGCTGGTGATGGCCGCCATGCGCACCCAACGCAAGCTATGCTCGACATGCTCACTATTCGTCGTGAAAAAGGGGGGTTTGAAAACTTAACCGTAGCCATTGTTGGTGACATTCTTCATAGCCGAGTGGCCCGCTCACAAATATATGCGCTCAATACATTGGGTGCAGAAGAAGTACGCGTCATTGGCCCCAACACCTTATTACCCAGCGAAATAGAAAGCCTAGGTGCAAAAGCGTATAACAACATGGAGCAAGGCCTAAAAGGTGTAGATGTCATCATCATGCTGCGCTTGCAAAAAGAGCGTATGCAAAATGCATTACTGCCAAGTGAGTCTGAGTTTTATCGCCTATACGGATTAAGTACTGACAAACTAGCACTGGCAAAACCTGATGCAATTGTAATGCACCCTGGCCCTATCAATCGCGGAGTTGAAATCGAAAGCGCCGTGGCCGATGGCCCACAAAGTGTTATTTTGAAACAAGTGAGTAATGGTATTCCGATGCGTATGGCTGTCATGGCGATGGCAATGGGCGGACAACAGTCTGGGCAAGCACCCGACAACGAGCAGCGCAAGGAGGAGGTGTAACATGAAAATCCAACCTCAAAATACAATTTGCATTCAGGGCGGTCACGTTTTTGATCCCAGCGAAAATCTAGATGCTGTGATGGATGTATTCATTGAAAATGACAGCATCGTCGCCTTAGGCACAGCTCCTGAAGGCTTTACGTCAAAAGAAATAATAGATGCTTCGGGAAAAATGATCTTCCCTGGTTTTGTTGATAGTAATGCATTTTTATCAGAACCAGGGTTCACCCAAAAAGGTTCTATTTATTCTGAAACACACGCTGCAGCTCAGTCAGGCATCACGACTCTTTGCTGCACACCTAATACTAAACCTGTTTTAGACAGTTCTGCTCAAGTAACCTTGGTACGTGATAAAGCCAAGCAAGCAGGGTTTTGTAACGTATTGCCTATTGGCGCTTTAACCGCCGGACTTGAGGGCGAGCAATTAAGTAATATGCACGGTCTAAAAGAAGCCGGATGCATTGCACTCAGCAATCAAGATATTTCATTCAAAGACAGTCACGTTATTAAGCAGTGCTACCATTACGCCGCCGGATTTAATATTACAGTAATGGTGACACCACTTGACCCTGCTCTTGCACAAGATGGCGCCATGCATGAATGCGCAACAAGTACACAATTAGGTTTAGCGGGTATTGGTGAAAGCGCGGAAACTTCGGCACTGGCTCAACACTTGATTCTTGCAGAAGAAACAGGCGTCACACTGCATATAAGCAGGGTGACAAGTAAGCGCGCTTTAGACATGATTATAACGGCACAAAAACAAGGCCTCAGCGTCACAGCCGATGTAGCTCTAGGCAACCTTGCATTCAATGCCGAGCATTGTGCCGGCTACAACAGCTTAATGCATGTTTCACCCGTGTACCGCAGCCACCTCGACCAACAGGCATTGATCGATGGTGTCAATAACGGTGTACTATCTATCTGCTCAAATCATATTCCTCAAGACACTGCGAGTAAAATGGCACCCTTTTCAGCCAGCGAAAAAGGCATCAGTGCTCTAGACAGTTTTTCTAGTGTAATTTTTGATTTGGTAAGCAAGAAAGTACTGACGCTAGCTGCTGCTATTAAAAGTATTTCTTCACTGCCTGCTAAGCAATTAAAGATTAACGCAGGTAAGATTAAAATCGAAGGGGCGGCGGATTTATGCATTGCTGACATGAATGCAAAGACACGCTTAACATCAGATAATATAATTTCAAAAGGTGTAAACAACCCTTGGATTGATCAAAACTTATCTGGATCTATTACCCATACCATTAATGCTGGGCACATTGTATTTCAAAGATAACGCTTAATACTCACCTGGGTATTAAACTAATAAAAATAAAAATAAAAAAGGCGCATATGCGCCTTTCTTATTTTATGAGCCATATCAATTACTCAGTACAAATAGATCCAGAACTAAGCCAAGTTTGCATTTCAATTTCAGGATTATGATTAAAGTAACTCACTTGAGTTTCTAAGCATGACTTCTTACCTTCTTGAATAAATAAGCTTCGGTAATGACGAATGAACTTATTTTCACTATTAATACTTTGCTGCATCAACTGTGTTTCTAAATACTTTCTATCCAACAAATTTTCTCCCACTACTGCATCCATATCTTCGAATGCTAAGCTCAGCCAAAGCACATCTTTTTCAACCTGCACTTCAGCCTCCCCTGCTATTTGTTTATATTCATAAAATAACCAACCACAAAATAAAAATACTAATACAGTTATACCGGTGAAAATATTTTTCATTTACTTAATTCACTATTTTGTAAGAATAAAAAAAGGCACGTAAACGTACCCTTTCAAACAAACCAAATTAACGCTACTAATCTTGTAAGGTTAAACCCTTAGTTGCTGATGTTAATTGCTCTGGGTCTTCTGATGCCAACTTAATCATTAAGCGTAAATCATTAGCACTATCTGCATGACTTAACGCATCGTCATAAGTAATCTCACCAGATTGATATAACTTAAATAAACCCTGATCAAAAGTTTGCATGCCACTTTCTGTAGATTTAGTCATCAGCGCTTTCAATTCATGCACCTCACCTTTACGAATGAGATCTGACACAAGTGGCGTATTCAACAATACTTCTACCACTGCACGGCGACCCTTACCATCTGGTGTGGGAATTAATTGCTGTGCAACAATGGCTCTTAAGTTAAGCGAAAGATCCATCCACACTTGAGAATGCACATCTGACGGAAAGAAATGAATCACTCGGTCCAATGCTTGGTTAGCATTATTCGCATGTAATGTCGCTAAACATAAGTGCCCTGTTTCAGCAAAGGTGATTGCATGATTCATCGTTTGCGCGCTACGAACCTCACCAATCATGATCACATCTGGCGCTTGTCGTAGCGTATTTTTCAATGCTATTTCAAAACTTTCTGTATCTAATCCCACTTCACGCTGAGTAACAATGCAACCCTGATGCTGATGTATGTACTCGATAGGATCTTCTATACTGATTATGTGTCCACGGCTGTTTTGATTTCGATATCCAATCATAGACGCTAACGAAGTAGATTTACCCGCTCCCGTTGCCCCTACAAATAAAACCAAGCCACGTTTTGCCATGGCAATCTCTTTAATGCTTTCGGGCAAACCCAGCTGCTCTATTTGAGGAATGCGCGTTTCAATACGGCGCAATACCACACCTGCTAAGTTACGTTGAAAAAATGCACTAGCACGAAAACGACCAATACCGCTGGCACTTACCGCAAAGTTTAATTCTTTATCTTGTTCGAATTCTTTGACTTGCTTAGGGCTCATCATTCCGTAAATGATGTCTTTTGTTTCCTCTGGACTCAAAGGAGATTTGGTTACCGCATGAATTCGACCATGTACTTTCATACTTGGTGGCATACCTGCGGTGATAAATAAATCCGATGCGGTTTTATCGACCATCAAACGTAAAAGCTTATCAATTTCCATGTTTCTTCCCTCCCTAAATACTTAGTTTAGGGGTTTAAATTATCTATAGATGCACGGCCCGATAAAACTGACGACACACTTAACATGTTAAAAATTTTCTGGTGTTTTTGCTTTTTCTCGAGCAGCTTCTGGAGTAATCAAACCTTTCTGTACCAAGCCTTTCAAAGTTTGATCCATTGTGGTCATGCCCATTGAGCTACCGGTTTGAATCGCGCTGTACATTTGCGCAACTTTATCTTCACGAATTAAGTTACGAATTGCAGGGGTACCCACCATAATTTCGTGTGCCGCTACACGGCCACCGCCTTTTTTCTTAATTAGACACTGTGAAATAACCCCTTCTAGGGATTCAGATAACATGGATCGAACCATGGATTTTTCTTCTGCTGGAAATACATCAACAATACGGTCAACGGTTTTAGCCGCAGACGTGGTATGCAAGGTGCCGAATACACAGTGGCCCGTTTCAGCAGCGGTTAATGCTAAGCGAATGGTTTCAAGATCTCGCATCTCACCAACCAATATCACATCTGGATCTTCACGAAGAGCTGAACGCAACGCTTCATTAAAGCCCAGCGTGTCACGATGTACTTCTCGTTGGTTCACAAGAGACTTTTTACTCTGGTGTACAAATTCGATTGGGTCTTCAACTGTTAATATGTGTTTATGATAAGTCTCGTTTAGATAATCAACCATAGCCGCAAGCGTTGTCGATTTACCCGAACCAGTGGGCCCTGTTACTACAACCAAACCTCTTGGCTTGGTTGCAAGGTCTTTGAAAATTTGACCCATACCTAGATCATCACACGTTAATACTTTAGATGGGATGGTACGAAATACCGCTGCAGCACCACGGTTTTGATTAAATGCGTTTACACGAAAACGAGCAACACCTGGCACCTCAAACGAGTAATCGGTTTCTAAAAATTCTTCGAAATCTTTACGCTGCTTATCGTTCATAATGTCGTACACAAGAGCATGTACTTCTTTATGACTCAGTGCAGGAAGGTTGATTCGACGAACCTCACCATCGACACGAATCATAGGCGGCAAGCCTGCTGAAAGGTGTAAATCTGACGCGCCTTGTTTGGCCGAAAAAGCCAATAATTCAGTAATATCCATAAACCGGTACTCCGCTACGTCATATTGCCCTGTTCAGTGTAGTTCATACTGAATGCTGTCCATGTCATAATGCACAAACAGAGTCATAATTGACGTTTAACATGCTGTTATAATTAGAATTACAAGCATTGTAACCAGACCAGAAAATAAAACCATGACGGATTTAGAATCTAGCGAGAATTTAATTAATCGCTATCACACAGTCAAACAAGACATTGCCAGTACTTGCTCAGATACTGATCGTAATCCTGAGTCTGTACAGTTATTAGCGGTTTCTAAAAAGCACTCAATTGAATCTATCGAATCTATTTACAAGTTGGATCAGAGGGCCTTTGGCGAGAACTATGTGCAAGAAGGCGTGGATAAAGTAAATGCGCTATCGCATTTAGATATTCAATGGCACTTTATTGGCCCGATTCAATCAAATAAATCCCGATTGGTTGCAGAGCACTTTGATTGGGTTCACACCATAGATCGCACAAAAATTGCAACACGATTGAATGAACAACGCCCCAAAAATTGCCCGCCTTTAAATGTATTAATTCAAATTAATATCAGTAATCAAGACAGTAAATCGGGTGTGCAACTAAATGAATTAAAGGCCTTAGCTGAATCCATTCAATCTATGGAGCACTTAACATTACGTGGCTTAATGTGTATTCCAGCAGAGCAAACGACTGAACAACTTGAAAAAGAGTTCAGGCAAATGCAGCAAACATTTAGTGAATTAAAAACACGATACAAAACCGTCGATACGCTCTCTATGGGTATGTCTGGTGATCTTGCTAGTGCAATAAAATGTGGCAGCACCATGGTGCGCATTGGCACAGCCATTTTTGGCAAAAGAACATAAGTAAAAATTTAAATACAAGGCTAAACAGATGACAACAATTGCATTTATTGGTGCTGGTAATATGGCAAGCGCCATCATTGGTGGGCTAATCAATAGTGGCAGCAACCCTCAATCTATTTGGGCATGCGACCCAGGTCAGGATAAATTAGAGCAACTGGCCGAGCAATTTGGCATTCGCACCACCACTGACAATCTCACTGCCATCCCACAAGCTGATGTCATTATATTAGCGGTAAAACCACAAATTATGGAATCCGTTTTAGCGCCGCTTCAAACTGCCCTACAAAACTCAAAACCTCTTATTATATCTGTTGCAGCTGGCATTAACTTACACAGTTTATCAACCTGGTGTGGCGGTCCACTGCCTATTGTGCGCTGCATGCCAAATACACCAGCACTAGTTGGCCAAGGAGCCAGCGGCTTATATGCAAACAGTGAAACCAGTGCGCAGCAAAAAAATATGAGCGAAGAAATTTTAAATGCTGTTGGCATCAGTGTTTGGGTTCAATCCGAAGATGAATTAAACGCCGTAACGGCTGTTTCAGGCAGCGGCCCGGCTTACTATTTTTTATTCATGGAAGCCATGATTGCAGCGGGTGAGAAATTAGGCCTAAGCAAGGAAACAGCGACCACACTAACCTTAAAAACAGCGCTTGGTGCAGCCGCTATGGCCAGCGACAGCAATATAGACCCTGCCCAGCTAAGAAAAAATGTGACATCACCAAACGGCACAACGGAGCAAGCCATTAAAACATTCATGGAGAATGGACTAGAGGCATTAGTTGATAAAGCCCTGACAGCCGCCAGTGACCGTAGCGAATCATTGAGTGATGAATTGGGCGCTAAATAAACGCTTAAAGCAGCGTGCTATGTGCGCTCGATTTAAATGATGCACCCACGTCATTTGAATCGAGTGATCAACTCCTTTCTTCTGAATCTTTATTTAATCTATTATAAACGCGTTTTTTAACCGCCAAATAAGCATAATAATTAAACGACTAAATTAACCCTCTTTCGGCCATAGAAACCACCAGACCATCTCCCACAATAAAATGATCAAGTACCCTTACATCCACCAGCGACAACGCAGACACCAGCTTTGTGGTAATGCGCTCATCACTGATGCTGGGCTCTGCTACACCTGATGGGTGATTATGCGCAAACATCACAGCCGCCGCATTGTGTTTTAACACGTACTTAACCACTTCTCTTGGGTAAACGCTGGCTGCATCAAGCGTTCCTTGAAACAATTCTTGATAATGAATTAAGCGATTTTGGTTATCTAACAATAAACAACTAAACACTTCATGAGGCAGGTGCCTTAGCTGACTGGTTAAGTACGCTTTTACCGCATGAGGACTATTGAACGCTTCTGGTTTTTCTAAGGTTTGCTTCAGGTGTCGCCGGCTCATCTCTAGCACTGCCTGTAACTGCGCATACTTGGCTGGCCCCAATCCTAGGTTTCTACAAAAGGCCGTTTGATCGGCCTCTAACAATGGACGCAACCCATCAAATTGATTCAATAAATTTCTAGCAAGATCCACTGCAGTGCAGCCCTTAATACCGGTTCGTAGAAAAATCGCCAGTAACTCAGCATCGCTTAAGCTCTGGGCACCCTGTCCCAATAATTTCTCTCGTGGCCGCTCATCAGCTGGCCAATCTGTAATTGCCATTTCCACTCCATGGATAGACTAAAAAAAATTTAAAACTGTGTCCTTAGACAGCAGTCCGTGTGCATTTTTATTGATATACTCAGGCAAGATTCAAGGAGTTATCATGCATAGGTTAAGTAACAAGCGTATTTTACTGGGCATCACTGGCGGTATTGCAGCCTATAAAAGCGCAGAACTGGTTCGCGCACTTAAAACCGCTGGTGCCGATGTTCGTGTTGTCATGACCAATGGCGCAAAAGAATTTATCACTCCGCTTACCCTGCAAGCCCTTTCTGGCAACCCCGTGCACCACAGCTTACTAGACCCTGAAGCCGAAGCGGGCATGGGACACATCGAATTAGCCCGATGGGCTGATTTTATTTTAGTGGCACCCGCCAGCGCCAACTTCATCGCACGAGTGTGTGCTGGTATGGGCAATGACTTATTAACAACACTGTGCCTTGCCAGTAATACACCTAAAGCCATCGCCCCAGCTATGAATCAAGCTATGTGGGCTGACGAGCGCACCCAAGCCAATATCAAAACACTGACCACTATGAATAAGGTGCAAGTCTGGGGCCCTGACGCCGGCGAACAAGCCTGCGGCGATGTGGGCCCAGGGCGCATGATCGAACCAGTAGAGCTTGCCAAACGACTGGCCGAGCAATTTAAATCTGAATTACTGAGTGGAAAAACCCTCACTATAACCGCCGGTCCCACTCGTGAAGCCATTGATCCTGTTCGCTATATCAGCAACCACTCCAGTGGGAAAATGGGTTACGCCTTAGCCTTGGCAGCTGTTGAGGCAGGAGCAAAAGTAAACTTAATCAGCGGCCCTGTTAATTTGTCCACTCCCGACAAAACAAACCGATTCAATGTTGAAAGCTGTACAGACATGTTAGAGCAAGTGGAAAAACTGCTACCAGAAACCGATATATTTATTGGTGCAGCAGCCGTGGCCGATTATCGCCCAGCAGATGTAAGCGATCATAAAATCAAAAAAAGCCAAGACAACATGCAAATTAACTTGGTGAAAAACCCTGACATTATTGCCATGGTCGCCGCAAAAGATAACAAACCATTTACTGTAGGCTTTGCCGCCGAAACTCAAGATGTAGTAGCGTATGCGCAAGGTAAATTAAAAAACAAAAATTTAGACATGATTGTCGCCAACGATGTGAGCCAAGATGGCATTGGGTTTAACAGCGACCAAAACGCCATTATTATTATCGACAAACATTCTCAAACTGATTTTGCCCAAGCCAGTAAATATCAATTGGCTTGTGATGTGATTCGTCACATTGCAAAACTGACCAACTAAATTCTAGAATTAAGCGTACGAGCCAAACATGAAAAAAAGTTTCCAAGTTAAAGTATTAGATAAACGCCTAGGCAAAGACATTCCAATGCCTCATTACGGCACAGAAGGCAGTGCAGGTCTTGATCTTCGCGCTTGCCTAGAAGAAACATTGGTTTTAAACCCAGGTGAAACTAAGCTGATCCCAACAGGCATGTCTATTTACATTGAAGACACTGGATTAGCCGCCATGATCTTACCGCGCAGCGGACTTGGTCATAAACACGGAATTGTATTGGGCAACCTTGTGGGTCTAATCGACAGCGACTATCAAGGTGAACTAATGGTGAGCTGCTGGAATCGAGGCGACAAACCTTTCACAATGGAAATTGGTGAGCGGATTGCTCAGCTAATTATCGTTCCTGTTATTCAAGCTGAATACAAATTTGTTGAAGAATTTGAAGCCACCGATCGCGGCGAAGGCGGCTTTGGTTCCACCGGCACTAAATAAGTACACGTTAAACTATGCAGACAATAGCGACCGAAATTTTTCGTGAGTACGACATTCGTGGGCAATATCCATTAAAGCTTAACGAAAACACAGCACTGGAAATTGGTAAAGCCCTTGGCAGTGAGATTCTAGCTGCCAAACAAGACCGGTGCTATGTGGCTTGGGATGGTCGCCTTTCAAGCCCTGCGCTTCGCGATGCCTTGGTTGCGGGCCTTATCAGCACAGGTTGTGATGCCTACCTTATTGGTGCCGCACCCACTGCGGCTGCATTCTGGTCTATCAAGAAAGACCTGCAAAGTTGTGCTGTCATCACTGGCAGCCATAATCCAAAGCAAGATAACGGCATTAAAATCGCTGTGGCCGGCTCACCCCGTAGTGGTGAAGACATCAAAGTTTTACTCTCTCGCATCCAGTTGAATTTATTTGATGAAGGCAATGGCAAGGTCTATCACGCTCCCGAGCTATTTGATCAGTACAAACAACGCATCAGCCAAAATTTCAAACTTAAACGCCCATTAAAAATTGTATTGGATGCCGGTAATGGCATTGGTGGCCCCACCGCATTGGCGGCATTACAAAAAATGGGCGCTGATGTTATACCTATTGCGTGTGAAATAGATGGTAACTTCCCATTGCACCACCCTGATCCAGCCAAAAGTAAAAACCTGGCCTGGTTAAAAGAAAGTGTACTCAGCAATAACGCAGACATAGGCATCGCCCTTGATGGTGACGCAGATCGCCTAGGTGTTATCGACAACACAGGTCAGATGATTCTGCCCGACCGACTCAGCTTATTATTCATTGAAGACATATTAAAAAAACAACCAGGCTCAACCTTTGTATTTGATGTGAAATGTACCGCTGTTTTAGATGAATACATTCTTCAGCAAGGCGGCACCCCTTACATGATCGCAACGGGTCACACCAGTATGAAGCAGGCGATCAAAGAAACCTGCGCACCCTTTGCCACCGAGTTAAGCGGTCACATTTTATTTAATGATGAGCAAGGCCTAGGAGTAGATGATGGCATTTATGCTGGCCTGCGACTTTGCCAATTGATTAGCGAACAATCTCAAACCTTATCTGAGCGCTTAAGTGCGTTTCCTAATCCAGTTTCAACGGAAGAAATACAACTGCCTGTCAAAGAAAGCGAAAAGTTTTCCATCATGGGCCTTATTCAAAGCCACGGTTTTAAAGACCTGAAAACCACCACTATAGACGGTATTCGCATTGAACTTGATCATGGCTGGGCTCTAGTACGAGCCAGTAATACCACCCCTTGCTTAACCTTAAGATTTGAAGCAGAAAACGAACATTGGCTAGAAGCTATCGAATCTTTGGTGATGTCTGAGTTGCATCGAATCCTTCCAAACTTACTCGAAAACCCGCCATTATCGTAAAACACCCTGCTACCGATTCAAATTAACACTCACTAGCCAATATCAGCTAATGCAATTAGCGGCTCTGAGCGTATAATGTGATCATCTTATCCTTTCTAAATACTATGCGAATTGCCATGCCTTTAACACGCGATGCCGCCTTCAATGTTGCCCAAGTTTTAAGTGAAGCCCTTCCTTATATCCAACGCTTTGTGGGTAAAACAATTGTTGTGAAATATGGCGGTAACGCCATGACTGAAGACGAATTAAAAAATAGCTTTGCACGTGATATGGTGATGCTAAAACTAGTGGGCATCAATCCTATTGTTGTACACGGTGGGGGCCCCCAAATTGGTGACTTATTAGAACGCTTGAACATTGAAAGCCATTTTATAAATGGCATGCGTGTTACCAATAGCCAAACCATGGATGTGGTTGAAATGGTATTAGGCGGATCGGTTAACAAAGATATCGTAAACCTAATTAACCAAAATGGCGGCCAAGCTATGGGTTTAACAGGTAAAGACGGTCAATTAATTCGCGCCAAGAAATTAAAGGTGACACAACAGACACCTGATATGCAGCAACCTGAAATTATAGACATAGGCCACGTAGGTGAAGTTGAAGCTATCAATACGAAAGTGTTAGATATGCTGGCTAACTCAGACATCATTCCGGTAATCGCACCCATTGGTGTTGGCCCAAATGGTGAGTCTTACAATATCAATGCAGACCTTGTTGCAGGCAAGGTCGCTGAAGCGGTTAATGCAGAAAAATTATTATTGCTAACCAACATTGCTGGCTTAATGGATAAAGAAGGTAACATCTTAACAGGCCTGACCACTGAACAAGTGAATGGCTTGATCAAAGACGGAACCATCTACGGTGGCATGCTTCCAAAGATTCAGTGCGCATTAGATGCGGTTCATGGCGGCGTAAACAGTGCCCATATTATCGATGGGCGCGTGAATCACAGCACCATGTTAGAGATTTTCACCGATGAAGGTGTCGGTACTTTGATCACAAACAGTTAAATTAGTGATTTTATCACCGCTAATTTCACTTAATTAAAACCAGATCACGAAATGGATGAATATACGTTGCAGCCAATCAGGCTGCACATTAGGATATCAGCCATCAGATGATCCAAGTAAGACCCTTATGACGGAACAAAAACCATCACGTAAACAGCAAATTCTGCAAGCCCTTGCGCATATGCTGGAAGTGAACCCAGGCGCCCGTATTACTACGGCCAGCCTTGCCAAGGAAGTTGGCGTAAGTGAAGCGGCCTTATATCGTCATTTCCCCAGTAAAGCGAAAATGTTCGAAGGCTTAATCGAATTTATTGAAGCGACTGTGTTTACTCGAATCAATCGTATTCGCGCTGAACAAGAAGCGACATTGCCACGTATCGAGCAAGCGATGACGCTAATTCTGACTTTCTCAGAAAAAAATCCAGGTATGTGTCGAATACTCACTGGCGATGCACTAGCAGGTGAAACCGAACGTTTACGCGCTCGAATTGCACAATTCTTTGAGCGTCTAGAAACTCAGTTCAAACAAATTTTGCGTGAAGCTGAATTACGTGACGAAAAAAGCACATCTATTGATGAAGGCGCCATGGCCAATTTATTACTGGCATTTATTGAAGGCCGTATTCGACAATACGTTCGTACGGAATTTAAAACTAAGCCTACAGAAAACTGGCCTGTGCAATGGTCTTATATCTCAGCTAACTTATTAATCGCAACTGAACCAGCCTAAGTATTTATTGATATTTAAGCATAAAAAAACCAGAGCATTGCTCTGGTTTTTTCGTTCAAGATCAACCGAATTTTGTGAACCTATAAGGCAACACAAAAAACTTCAGGCCACTCGATAAATCATGGCCTATGAATTACTTTACTCAAATGCCGTATTGCTCACGATAAGCTCTAACCGCAGAAAAATACTGCTTAAACTCTTCTTGTTCAGATACGTACTGCATAACCTGCTCAAGCTTCACAATGCTGATCACAGGTATGCCATAGTCTCGCTCTACCTCTTGGATAGCCGACAACTCACCTTTACCCTTCTCTTGACGATCTAACGCGATAATCACACCCGCTGGTTTTGCACCGTCATGTTCTTCTAATAATGCCATTACTTCACGAATGGCAGTACCAGCGGTTATTACATCGTCAATAATCAATACATTGCCTTCTAGTGGTGCGCCCACCAGGGTACCACCTTCACCGTGTGCTTTTTTCTCTTTGCGGTTAAACGTATAAGGTGTATCACGATCATATTCTTGCGAAAGCGCCATAGCTGTTGTGGCCGATAACGGAATGCCCTTGTAGGCTGGTCCAAACAGCACATCCATCTTCACACCCGAATTCACAATGGCAGCCGCATAGCTTTTTGAGAGCGTCGCCATGGCTTTACCACTATTGAATAACCCTGCATTAAAGAAATATGGGCTAATACGACCAGACTTTAATTCGAACTCGCCAAATTTTAGTACACCTTGCTCAATCGCAAATTCAATAAACGCTTTTTGATAATCCTGCATCTGGCCAACCATATGTCTAACTGTGTTCTAAATAAGGGTAAACGCCCTAGCCAAGATTCGCCAATTTAAGATATTACTGGTCGAACTGAGCTAATTTTCGTTTTCTAAGCGGGTATTTTAACGGCTCGGTCTATAATTCACATCATACAAAGCAAAATAAACAAAATAATTGCAATACAGGCTATATCCCAACCAATCTCGCCCAAAAAACACGTTTTTAACGATGTGCAAAAAGGCAAAACTGGTATTATAGCCGCCTCGCAAGATAGGGAGCCTTTATGAGGGTGATCACTGTACAAGTTGACGGATTAGAAGCCGCTGTTAAAGACGGTTTTTATGATTGGATAAAAGACCAAGACGCTGACGTGGTTTGCGTACAAAACCTTAAGGCCAAAGAATATCAACTAAGTGATAACGTTCTTTACCCTGAACATTATAACGCCTACTTTTTTGATGCCGAACCAGACAATTACTCTGGTGTTGCAGTACTTACTAAAGACATGCCAAAAGCCATCATGACAGGCTTAGCATTTGAGTCTTGTGATCGTTTTGGACGCTATATTCAAGCCGACTTTGACCAAGTATCTATTGGCTCGGTATTGTTTCCAACAATTGATGAACACAACACGTTGGAAGATAAACTGGCATTTCAGCAAGAATTTATTGAACATCTAAAGAAAACCAAGCGTAAGCGCCGCGAATTCATTTTTGCTGGCCACTTTGGGGTCGCTCATAAATCAGTGGATTTGTTTGACTATAAAGCCTGCCAAAACCAACCAGGCTTTCTACCAGAAGATCAGGCATTTATGGACCAAATTACTGGCCCGCTAGAATTTGTTGATGCTTTTCGTGAAGCTAACTTTGGTGATAATCAATTCACATGGTTTCCAGATGCCAAATCAGCAAAGCGTAATAAGAATGGCTGGCGCTTAGATTACCAAATTTGCACCGCAGAACTTCGACAATATATTGTAGAAGCCAAGGTATTGAACGATCGTATCTGGGGTGGCCAGTTCGCTGCGACGCTAATCGAATACGAATTTGATGATCCTAATACTTAAGAAATGGGGCTATAGCCCCGTTTTTTATGCATGACTGATCGATTTAATATCTTCGACCACCTTCAATTATTAGCACCTACCAAACTCAATCAGTACCCTGCAATCGGCTTACCGCCTAAAGCTTGAATATCCCCGTAATAGCCAACAGCATGCCCCTGAATCGCATCACTGTCTGTCATGATTGTAATGTCATCTATAGCGTGTATTTTCTCGCCAAATAGCTCGGCCCAATCTTTTTGTATGTTCCTTGCTATGGTTTGCCACTTCATTGTGGTTTGACCTTCACCACTTACTACCAGCACCTTAGTATTTTCATCAATAGACCACTTGTCATTAATCAGTTGATTAGACGACCAAACATAATGCAAAGACTTAACGTCACTAAATAACGAACTACGACTCACTATTACGCGCAATACAAAATCATTACCATGAGGTTTTGTTTCATCAAATACTGTGATCTTATGCTCGATTCCTTCTTCACCTATTTTCAACGCATACGGCAGAATTTCAGCTGTCCATTGCCATTGTAAAATAGGGGTTTTATTTAAATCTAATTCTTTACTGTAATTTAAAGCAGAAGCTGAGCCATTGCTTTCGGCACGTATAATGACCCCTTGATCAATATCCATAATCGGTTCGTAAATAGTTTCGCCTATCAAACTAGTATGCGTCCACTGTTCTAGGTTGCCTTCTAGCAAGATCGATCGGGCGTGGGTAATAACGGATAGCGTAAGCAGCGCAATGCTAACGAGTATGTGTATAAGCCTCATCCCTGACCTCTTATTTTATTATTATTTTTATTTGACCATACCCGTGAGAATATGAAGCGTTGGCCACCTTATTACCGCACTAGGCATCTAGCAATGTCAAAATACCCGAATGCTTTATTTTGTCTTAGCATGACCAATGTTTTATGGCTTATATGGTTTTCGCCCCAAGCTATCTAGTACAGATTAACCAACTCATGACCATTATTCACAGGCATAAAAAAAGAGCGCTGAGCGCTCTTTTTTAAATCTCTATGTTCTAATCAGATTAAAAACGACTTTAAATAGGTCGTGAACCATAATTAGACGTGGGCTTACGTGGTGGATCAGCCATCACATTAGACTCAATTTCGTTAATTGCGCCTCCCTTTTTCAAAAAGGCTTCCACTTCATCATCCACTTGGCTGCGAAGCTTCTGTCGCGAAGCAATGGATCGCAATACACCCTCTTCGGTGCTTCCGATAAAATCCATATCTGGCCCGTTTGCTGAAGCAGGCTGGTCTTTAACTTTTTTAGCTCTAGGCATGTGCACTCTCCTATCCTTATCCGTGAGCAAATAAATCTGCTTAGAATATATAGCTCAGCATTCTTAAACTGTCAGATTTTACGCGATACCATTTAGTTATTTATAGGTCGTGTTTTAATGCCTATAAAGAATATACAAGTACCTACCTGCCCTACAGCCCTTATATAACATGACCTTCAGCTTATTTTTAAATATTGACCTTTTACATGAAGCATAATAAATAGGCGTAAAAAACCCAGCGTTATTTTTGTTAAAAGTATTAAAAAACAGGCAAAAAAAAAGCCCACTATAATGTGGGCCTTCTATATATGTTCGGATTAATTCGCCGCTCTACGCTACCAACCGAATTGCTTGCTCATTCCCAAAACTAAGGAATTGCCCTTTTCTTGATGGCGAGTAACGCTGAAATCAAAATCTACATTACCAGGCATAGCCAACACCCAGGTAACGCCGTAGTTCCAACGATCAGTTACTGCTGTATCTTTGTTATTTTGATAACCCAGTGTAAACGCTAAGCCGTTGCCACCCCAGTAATCATAATTAGCAGCCACTTCATGGTACTGATAAGTGGCGTCTTCGTCTTGATAAGTACTTAAACGATAAGCATCCCAAGCAAGATTCACATTGTATTCCGAAAACCCTGTTTGCTGTGCTCGCTCATAACGAATAGTGCCCAGACCAATGGACAGGTCACCTAAGCTAAAAGCAAAGCCACCGTAGGCATTTACTTCAGATGTATCAAAGTCTTCTATGCTGCCCGTATAACCCCAAGCACCGGCATAAATGCCTAGCGGCCCTTGATAATCTACGCCAGCATTAAAGATAACGTCTTTATCACTTTGCTTAATACCGCGAAAGGTATACTCGGTAGACGCGCCCATATTGGTGCTAATATCAGCATACGCTGGAATGGCCATCAACACGGCCGATAAAACTAATAAATATTTAGACATCTACATTATTCTTAGAAGGAATCACTGCCGCGCACTATAACAAGTCTTGGCTACTCATGGAACGTTAGGGCTAAGATGCTAGGAAATTAAAAAGGTTCCACCTATTTAAATCCAATAACCAGCATGCATTTATTGATAAAAACATCATAGTAGGCCCAATTGACCCGTTTCAAAAACCTTCAAAAGTAAACCCCCACCAAAAGAGATCGAGTATCCGTTTGAATTATGGGTTTAATTCAATCCCTGCCCCACATAAGGGGCACTTTTTGCGCACGATAAACTGCTTACCAAATAAATTACAACGGCCACTCAGGACTTTTGTACCGCCCACAAAAAAGGCCCATCTTTCGATGAGCCTTTTTCAGAAGAATCTAACCGCTTTAAAGTACGGCTAGGTATCCAGAATTACTTGTTAGTGAATTCTGGGTAAGCTTCCATACCGCATTCTGCGATATCAACGCCTTCGTATTCTTCTTCTTCTGTAACACGAATACCCATAACTGCTTTGATGATGCCCCAAGTAACTAGAGAAGCACCGAACACCCAAACAAAGATGGTTAATGCACCAATTAACTGACCGCCAACTGTTGCGCCATCGTTAGTGAAAGGAACAACTAGCAGACCAAACAAACCAACCACACCGTGAACAGAGATCGCGCCAACTGGATCATCAATCTTAAGTTTTTCAAGAGTAAGGATAGAACCAACAACAATCAAACCACCAATCAAACCAATGATAGTTGCTTCGAATGGAGTAGGTGTATCAGGACCCGCTGTAATAGCAACCAGACCAGCAAGAGCACCGTTAAGCGCCATTGTTAAATCCGCTTTCTTAAACAAGAT
Source organism: Bermanella sp. (assembly GCA_034112345.1). Lineage (GTDB taxonomy): Bacteria > Pseudomonadota > Gammaproteobacteria > Pseudomonadales > Oceanobacteraceae > Bermanella. The sequence goes on from JAWUVN010000052.1 coordinate 35,959, forward strand.
GCGTGCAAACAATAAAGCACCAATCAAACCACCAGCAGCCGCTGCGTTAGTGTTCATGAATACAACCGCAACTGCGTTTGCACTTTCAGTGCTTGCAAGAGCAAGAACAGAACCACCGTTGAAACCGAACCAACCCATCCAAAGAATGAATGTTCCTAAAGTAGCAAGAGGAAGGTTAGCACCAGGAATTGCATTAACTTGACCGTTAGCACCGTACTTACCTTTACGTGCGCCTAACAAAAGAACACCAGCAAGAGCAGCTGCAGCACCGGCCATATGAACGATACCAGAACCCGCGAAATCAGAGAAACCAAAGCCAGACATTACAACTTCGCCAGCATCGTTCTCTATATCGTTAAGTGCGAACAATCCAAATACAGAATCGCCACCCCAAGTCCAGTTACCTTCCATTGGGTAAATGAAGCCTGTCATCACAACAGCAAAAATAAGGAAAGACCAAAGCTTCATACGCTCAGCAACCGCACCCGATACAATTGACATTGCAGTGGCTACGAATACAACTTGGAAGAAGAAGTCAGAAGAAGGAGAGTAAGTGTCGCCACCGGCTACGCCATCATTAGTAATACCAGACAAGAATGCATTACCCAGTTCAGGATACATAATTGAATAACCACATAGCATAAACATGGTGCAAGACACTGCGAACAACGCAACGTTTTTAGTTAAAATTTCAGTGGTGTTTTTAGCGCGAACAAGGCCCGCTTCTAACATAGCGAAACCAGCCGCCATCCACATTACTAGTGCGCCACATACCAAGAAGTAAAAGGTATCCATGGCGTACTGAAGTTGGAAAATATTGTTTTCCATAATGTCCTCACATTAAATCTTCAATACGTTTTTAATAAACGTAAAAAATATAAAT
>JAWUVN010000053.1:0-32971 GCA_034112345.1 Bermanella sp.
AAGAGGGATTGTATTTCCTCATTACTAAGATTTTTCACCACTTTTTTAGCAAGAGTAATTTGTTTGATCGTTTTTGGCTCCTCAAATTTCTGAAGCATCTGATTTGAAACGTATTCATCCAGCTCTTGATGTGTTTTTAACAGTACCTTACTGGCAGCTGATGTAGTCATTGTTGTTATTAACTCAATAGTATCCACTTTGCCACTATCACTGAGAACATAGTCGATACTAATTGAGTTTTTTATTTCTTCAGAAGCTATAGTGTTGAGTGTGCTTTTGGTATAAAAAAAGTAACTTAAAGAGCTTTCGATTTCCTTTGCACTCATTTTAGAATGTATTTGCTCACCAATATGTACTTTTTTTACGGTTTCAATCTCAAATTCTGGCAATATGTTCATCTTCCCAGAAATGTAAATCAACAATCCTATTAAAACTAGTGAGTTCAACACCTTTGAGAATTTAGTTTTTCCTAGAGTAATCAAGATTTTTTCCTATTTCTAATTTATTAGTTGAACGAGTTTAAAACTTAACGCTGTAGCTAAAAGGCGTGCGTCTAGCACGGCCAGTGGAGGCCGTCTTTTTGGCCGGAACGATTTTAAGCGTATTGTTATGTATGCTTAATTCGTGATAACTGCTCAATTGTATTCTCAACATAGCTAATAAGTGTATCGACGCAATTAGGAAAGTACATTTCTGCATCCATATCGTTAAGATCATCTCTAGGTAAGAGCGTGATGTCTATTTCATCATTGAATAAAGGAAATAGCCTATGGGTTAGATAGTTTCTTCTTTCATGAATAAATTCCAAGTCTTCTAAAGTGGATTCATCAACTAAATTATTATCCTTACATATACTTTTCAGCTTACCAAGAGTTGCAACCCTTAGATTTTTATTTATGCCATTTTTTAATATAAGAGCTTTAAGTTCAGACTCTAGCTTTCCTGCCAATAAAGTTAATTTTCCAAGCTTGTGACAGAACTCAGGACTTTCTAATAACAACTCGTAAAAATCTAAGCTCAACTCATACTCCAGGTTAGAAATAATACATAACGCTTAGATCAGCGTCCCTCCAAAGAACAAAAAATATATCTCTATTTGAGGGTACGCTGTATCGATTTGTTGAGCTTGCCTATCGCTGAGTTATGGGGATTTGAATGATCCAGCATCCGTTGCGATCAGTGGTGACAAGTTATTAGGCAATACTTTAACCCACTGAAAGCCGAAACAAAAGCGCTGAGCATAAATATCAGGCAGCACAATTCCGCTCCTGCAACATCAGATATTTGCTTAATATTCATGCTGCTTGCTTTTGAAATATCACCGCCTCCCCATGTCGCAGTCCCGCACCACATTTTGGACAAGGATTACCTTGATCGTTACCTTCCAAATAGTCTTGCCACATAAGCATTTCAGGCTTACTAACGGCTTCTTGATGGTGCTGCTCTCTTGCTAGGTTCAAAGCTTCTATTGCTCTTGGGCTATACAATCCATAACTTCTAACTAATTGCTTTTTGGGCACTGGAATATGATTTAACCAACGTGCAATAAAGTCATTAATACTAATATTCAGTGTTTCGGTTTTCTTTGTTTGGTGTGAACTATAAGAAAAATTCACTTCGCCTTTGTTCGTTATTTGAATTTGTTTATTTTTTAGAGGGCCACCTCTGACGTATCTTGCAATATACTTTGCGACACCTTGACCGTGATCGTAACGTTTACAAAAATGAACCACCCATTCTTTTCGCCCCAGCTTATTACAAAGATTTATTACCTTTTGAGCTGATTCACTAGGTGGCACCACCAATTTATTTTGACGTAATGCTTCCTTGATAAATGCATTTATTTTCCCTCTAAAAATCATCATTACTACTTTCCGAGGAAATAGACATTTCTTCTTGGGTTCTTGCCATTTATGGCCTTCAGTTAAACCACCATGAGTCATCAAGCAATGTATATGCGGATGTAAAGAAAGGTTTCTTCCCCAAGTATGTAATGCCAAGATAAAACCCGGCTTTGCATTTAAATAACGTTTATCTTTGCTTAATTGTTTTATGGTTTCTTGTACCGCACGAAATAAGATATCAGTCATTGAGGCGCGATTAAAAACCCATAAATTATTTAATTCATGAGGTAGAGTAAAAATTATATGATGATGAGGGCAGCGCAATAAAACAGATTCGGTTTTCAACAACCAGCGTTCACTATGAATCCCTTTACATTTCGGGCAGGCGCGATCTTTACATGAGTTATACCAAACACCATTCACATGGCCGTTTTCACAATACTGCGTATGCCCCCCTAATTTTTCGGTTCGACAATCCATTAAATGACGCACTGTTTTATGCTGGTACAGGGGAAGTTTGTGAGTTTTTGAAAACCTAGGAAAGTGTTTCCGAAGTAAAGATTGCAGGGATAAATAATGCATTCTTTAGGTTTAGACTATACTGTAATTATATCCAGTATAATTGTTTTTCAGACTGTCTCCGAGCTTGCTCGGCAAGTTCAACAGTTTATTATACGTCGCTATAGACGTGTTTGCCGGTGACGCTTTTTACGGGGCGTGTTTTCCGGTTTTTTATTTTATAATCAACAATCATGAAGCCTGCTGGGCATTAGGTCAAATATGGGCAACCTTAAAAGACGTCTTGGCTTAATTTCACCCGCAACTTAAGTATTTGATTCGTAAGATCTTTATACCAACCCATACTTTGTACCTATTATCAGTCGGTACTAATAAATTTCCGGCTTTTACGTCGTAAAGATACCTGTATTTTCTAAATTGATGCGACGCTTTTTCAGGAGACGCTTTTTACGTGACGTGTTTGCCGGATAAAACCAAAGAGACCAGTATTTGCGGTGTATTCAGCCTAGCAAGCTGATATCAGCTTTGTGCTTTTACGTCGCTTTTTGGTTTTCCCGTTGGATTTTGTGTTTATTTATTATTCTTTTAATCCAACAATACTGCGCTTTAAAAACTTTAAATGCGCATGACCACTAAGTTAACGTCATTATTTCAATCACCCCTAAACATTCATAAGCTCCTAAACAGCCAGTTATATAGTGGTATCCAGTGCTCAATAGCCCTTTTAGCTCTATTTGGGCCTTTGTATCTTTATCAGCTATGTAGGCCACTATTTGTTATAATCGCGCCATTAATGGCTTCTAGCCTGCCTCTTATCGCTTATATCCTAATCATTTACGAGACTCACTATGCATCCTGCTGAATTTAAAACATTAAGAGAGGCCGTTGGCCTTTCAATTTCGACTCTGGTTAAAGTGATTGATGTAGACGAACGCTCAATTAGAAAGTGGGAGTCGGGTAAAAAGAAATTGCCTGTTGATGTCATTGAATCATTAGTGGGTATTGATCAACTGATTACAGATACCGCTGAGCGCGCTTTTGCTGAGTTTCAAAAAGAGCCACAAGACAGCGTGGTGCTTGAGCGCTACATTGAAGAAGAAGACTACCTGAACGCTCATCCAGAATTTGAAGGCTTACCGATCACGACTTACAGTGTGGTGCTGTTTCGTTTAAGACAGAAGTACATCGACCTTGGTATTCCTGTTTCGATTGAATACGTATAAATATTTAGCATGATGAGCTTGCTAACCTATCAGCAATGGGATGCCATTGCTGACAGTTATATTCCTTTGATGGCCGTTTTGTCTGTGGTGCATGTGGTGTATCTTTTTTTAAGCGGCTCTGTGCTTAAAAAGGTACTGACTTGGGCCAATATCAAATCACTGGTTGTGCGTGTATTTACGATTACGGCCTGTGTCGCGTGGGTGTATGGCCTAATGTATTTAGATAGCCATTTTAAGATATGGCCATCACTGAGTATTAATAATCAGGTATTGGATTACAGTACGCATACGGCACTGGCTTTGGTATTTAGCGGGTATTTGTTTAGCGCGAATATTAAGAGAGAACCCGCCCGTGCTTATTTGTCCATGATTTCTATGGTGTTATATTTACTTCTAATGAAGTATCAAAACTATCATACGTTTGCAGATATGTTGACCACTGCGGTTGTGGTCTTACCGCCCATGTATTTATTGTTAAATAGAATGAGTAAGCGACATTGTTAATGCCGGTTACTCATTTATAAATTGTTTTGTCTTATATTTTATTACAACTGTCATTGATTTAAACCCTCATGAAACTCAGCCATCGCCTAACTAGTCTCTGTCAAAGCATTCATACCAATGCATTCCAACATATTTGGGATTGTTGTTGCGACCATGGTTATCTGGGCCAACAACTTATGCAGGACCACCCTGAGAGCCAAATTCACTTTGTGGATGTTGTGCCTCACCTTATTGATCAAGTAACGGTTGATTTAAATAAACAGCCTTTACTTAACGGCGTGACACATTGCCTTGATGCTGCTGCAATTAAATTAGATGGCACTCAAACGCACTTGGTGGTCATTGCAGGTGTAGGCGGCGATTTATTAATTGAGATGGTTACTAGCATTGTTAATAACCATGCTGAGTTAATGTTGAATGGGCAGCTGGATTTTATTTTATGCCCTGTACGGCAGCTGCATAAAGTACGCTCGGGTTTAAATAAAGCCAATTTGGGATTGGTGGCTGAAAAACTGGTATTAGAGAATCATCTTTTTTATGAAGTGATTCATGTGAACAATCAATCAGATACACCCATTAGCTTGGTGGGGAATATGATGTGGGACTTATCAAACCCCGAACATGTGAGTTATCAGCAGACCATGATTCGCCATTTTGAGAAACAGCCCAATGATGAGGCTAGGCAGTTGCTGGCTTTATATAAGGGTATTTTGTAAGTGCTTATACTTTTAATAATCAAAATGCCTTTGCGTACTTACCGATAACAGTGCTCCCCATCTTTTGTATTGGGTGACGCCTATAAGTAATAATGCCTTTATTAATACCTGTTACCCCGTACATAGCGCCCGTTGACGAATATTTTGAGTGATGCCTTTCATCCGATCACATAACGCTACTGGGATGCATGATTATTAATATGCTAATCTCAAGCCTCCCTCTGCTTATTGGTACAACCCAATCAAGGTAATTATATGACACCTAATGATATTATCGCTTTTTGGTTTGAAGAGATTGATCCGTCTAAATGGTTTATGAAAGACCTTGAATTTGACCAGTTATTAATTAATCGTTTTTCAGACATCCACCAGCAAGCCAGTGCGTGTGAATTATTTGAATGGCGCTCTACTGCCAAGGGTTGCCTAGCCGAGGTGATTATTCTGGATCAGTTTTCTAGAAATATGTTCCGTGATCAACCCGCTGCGTTTGCTTATGATTCACTGGCTTTAGCACTGGCGCAACAAGCCATTTCAGCCACTAAAGATAAAGAGCTGTCTGCAATTGAACGTACATTTTTATATATGCCGTTTATGCACAGTGAATCGCTTAGCATTCATGATGTGGCCATTACGTTATTTACCAAAAATGGCATTCAAAGCAATTTAGACTTTGAAATAAAGCACCGAGATATCATTGAACAATATGGGCGCTACCCCCATCGAAACGCCATTTTAGGGCGAGTGTCTAGCCCCGAAGAAATTGCATTTTTGAAGCAGCCTGGGTCTTCTTTTTAATCGGGTTATAATATTTCTACATGCGTTGTGCAAAACGGCCCGGCGACCAATCGCTTAAAAATAATATTCTGTATCGATTACCGCTAAATCTTAGGCATAAAAAAAGTGGGCAACCTTGCGGTTGACCACTTTGTTAAGCTTTCACTGTTTAGGTGAGCTTTATGATGTGAATACTAAGAAATCAGCATCATAAGTTAATACGCCTTCGCCTAGTACATCTTCGATTGGGGTTTTATCCATTTCGTCCATGTAGTCTTCGTATGCTGCGAATTCGATGACTAGGTCACCGTTTTCTTCTTCGATAAAGACATTTTTACGCTTTTTGAAGGCGCTTTTAATGGCTTTTTTCTGGTTATTTGTAACCGATATTTCTTGAACGCTCATATTACTAATTCCTAAGCCTGCTTTTCTTCAGCTTTTTTCACACGGATGACATTGCCCGCTACATCGATGTTATTTAAGTTTTTAATAGCGGCTTTCGCGTCACCTGCTTTAGGCATTTCTACAAAGCCAAAGCCTTTAGATTCGCCCGATTTTGCATCCATCACCAACGAACATGATTGAACCACGCCATAGCGGCTAAATAGCTCACAAAGTTCATCTTCTGTGGTGGTACGAGCAAGGTTACGAACGAGTACTTTCATTTAGGATCCTAAAGCATGTCACAAATACGTGATAGATAAGGGTATTTTAGCAGGATTGGCTGAAACACCCTAGGTCTGATTTTAATGATATTCGCCTAAACAGCCTGAATTGACGCTGAAACCACCGTGTTAGCTGGCACGATCACATTATCGCCTATGCTCACTCCGGGTAATATCTTGGCACCGCCGCCAATCCATACGCCATTGCCTATGGTGACAGGTTTTGCAAAACACACCCCTTTACTGCGTTCTTGAGCGTCTCTGGGGTGGTCTACCGTGTAGATATGCACTCCAGGGCCAAATAATACGTCGTTACCTATGGTGACTTGCCCACTGTCGAGTATCACGCAGTTAAAGTTGGCAAAGAAGCGCTCACCAATTTGAATATGAGTGCCATAGTCGCATTGAAAGCTGGGCTCTATGTGACCTGACTCCATGCCTATGAATAATCGCTTAATGTGCTTGAGATTACCCTTGCTTGGGTGGGCATTGTATTTTGCGCAGGCTAGCCGAGCGGCTTCACGTAATTTAATGAGTTCAGGGTGAGCACCGTTAAAGTGCTGCCCTGCCTTCATTTTTTGGTATTCACTTAAGCCTTGGCTTGAATCAAGGGTATGTTCATCCATTGGTTTGTTATCTATTTTGGTGTTTTGCATGGCCGCTATTCTAACACGGCACCTTTTGATTCAAGAGTTTTTAAATTGAAACGAAATACATTACCTGCCATTTCTGTTGCTTTGCGAGCCTGATATAACTCACGAGCAAAAAACTGCAGGCTGGATACCTCTTGAATTTGATGGCGCAACCATTGTTGCACCATTTCGGGTGTGAACATTTTATTGCGAATATAATAATTAATCAGGGGGCCTATTATTGGTAAATCGGACCCTATGATACTGTCTAATGTATAGCGTGTTCCGTAGTGTGTTTTTTCAAAACTATGAGTAATGCGCCCAAAATTCAGTCCCATCATTTCTGGTTGTGCGACCATGACCGTATCGGTCTTTTTCACAATGCGTCCAGTACCTTTACTATTAAATGGCCCAAACCATTCTTGCCGATAAACCAATGCCCCTTCTGTCATACCAGCAACACCATTTTTACCTGGTTCTTTAATCTCAATGTGCCCATGCTCAGTTGGATGAAAAATATGATACAAGGGCATTACGTCACCGTTTAATGACACTTGAGTAATCGGCAGCACTTGATAAAAATACGACACCATTTCTGGTGCTATATCGACTAGCGGAAGGTGTTCTATTTGGATATGTATGCGGCCATCATCAAGTATCTCAACCTGACTTTTAGCGGCTTGGTAATCGGGTAATTCCCAAGGTAGGCTGCGCGCTTGATCGTGATCAAATTCTGGCATGGGTTTAAACCACATAAACGCCACAAGACCGACCAGTAATAGTAATGGCCACTGAATGATGTTTTTAATTATTTTTATATGGGTACTCATGGAATATACCTGCCTTTCATTAAGCTCTGAGATTACCCTTGAAACCGCCATAAGTGAATGTGTATTCATGACATAACGGTTAAATCACAATTTATACCTCAGGTAAGATTCTGCCCATAAAAAAGCCCATTTACACTTTCGTATAAATGGGCTGTTCATATTAGGTTTGGATAACCAAAGTCTTTAACTGGTGGTTTCTAATTCTTCATCTTGTTCATCAAGATTGGGCGCATCACTTAAATACACATAAAGCACAGGCACAACAAACAGCGTTAGCAGTGTTGATACCAGTAACCCACCAATAATGGCCCACCCCATTGGGGACCACATACTAGAGCCGCTTAACGTGAGTGGCAGTAAGCCACCTATGGTTGTGACGGTGGTGAGTAATATAGGCGTCATACGTGTTTTGGCGGCTTCCATAATAGCGGCCATTTTATCTTCGCCTTCTATTAATTTTTGGTTAGCGTAATCAATTAAGATAATCGCATTATTTACAACAATGCCCACCAAGGATGTTAAACCTACAAACGCAGTAAACGAAAATGTATAGCCCGTAATAAACAACGCAAAAAATGCTCCAGTAGCCGCAAACGGAATAGCACTGAACACAATAAGCGGTTGTTTAAACGATCTAAACTGCATAACCAACACAGCAAATATTCCTAACATGGCAACAATCAAGGCTTTAGCCATTCCGCCAAAACTTTCTTGGCGGTTTTCTTGTTCGCCACCCATAGAAAAGCTAACCCCTTTAGGCAAGGTTAACGTATTGAGTTTTTCAATCACGTCTTTTGTCACTTGTGCTGTGTTAAACCCTGATTTGATATCCGATGTAATACGTGCGGTTCTATCTAGATTATAATGCTGAAAGCTTGGCATGCTGGTTTCAAGTTTAATACTGGCCACTTGTTTTAAAGGCACCATTGCTCCGTTAACCGTACGCAGCATCAGGGTATCAAATGCATGCAGCTGTGGCTGCTTACTGTCTGCCGATTTCAGCAGTATGGTAAATTCATCACCGCGTTCATCTTTGTAAACACCTACCGGTAAACCCACCAGCGATGCACGAATATTTTGATCAATTTGATTGATCGGCAAACCTAGCATGGCGGCTTTATCGCGGTTTATTTCTAATTTTAAATCAATTTTATGCTTGCCAATGGCGTTTTCAATATTCACGGTTCCGGCAGTCTCACGTACCAATTTTTCTACCATGGCAGCACCATCACGAATAGTATCCCAGTCATCACCCACTACGCGTATTAGCAAGGGTGCAATAGCAGGTGGCCCTTGGTTGAATTCTTTTATACTAACTTTTACGCCTGGGTATTGGTTTAACTGCATACGCATGTCATCAACAAAGGGTTCAACCTTAGTTAAATCGCTTTCACTTAATCGCACCAATAGCTGCGCAAAATTAGGGGTTTGACGGTTAGGGCTAATGTTGTAATAAATTCGAGGGTTACCACGGCCCACGTTCACAACCACATCTGTTACCAATTTATGCTTGCGCACTTGCTGTTCAACTTTTAAAGCGGCTCGCTGAGTTTGATTAAAGCTAGCGCCTTCTGGTAGCTCTAGATTAACCAATACCATGGGCTTTTCTGCTTTTGGAAATAAGCTAACACCAATAAATGGAAACAGCATAAATGCAAAAATAAATGTACCAAGCGCTATTCCTAGTATTTTTTTAGGGTGGCTTAATGCCCAGTTTAATGATTGCGAATACTGTTTTTCAGCTAGGCCATCTAGGCGTTTTTGCATTTTGGTTTCTTGCGGTTTTTTCTTCATCAAACTGCTTAAATACGGCGTTAAGGTTAACGCGATAAATAATGATGCTAACAAGGTTAATACAACGGTAACGGGCATAGATCGAATAAAACTGCCTGATCCATTTTGCATTAGCAGCATAGGAAAGAAGGATAAAATGGTGGTGAGTGTGCCACTAACAATGGCCATGCCTACCTGACTTGAACCTTTTTCAGCCGCTTTTTTGGGTGACAATCCCTGCCTGCGATAACGCAAAACATTTTCGGCTACTACAATGGCATTATCCACCAGCAAACCTAATGCTATCACTAACCCCACTATCGACATTTGCTGAAGCGCAAACCCTGCTAGGTCTAACCAACCAATGGCTATAAAAATTGAAACAGGAATGGCCATAACCACTACGAAACTGGGTCCACGGCCTAATACTAATAGCGAAGCCAGTGCGACCAATAACAACCCTTGTATTAAGTTTGAGAAAAAACCCGTAACTCGCTCATCAACACTGATGCTTTGGTCGTTAATAATGTTCAATTTAATATTGTTGGGTAATTCTTTTTGAAAATCGGTCAGTATTTTGTGAATTTTTTCAGTCACAACAAAGATATTACTGCCGCTTCGCTGTACCACACTTAAAAATACGCTAGGTGCCCCCTGATAAAAAGCACGGTAACTTGGCAGGCCTTCATTAATTGAAATGTGAGCGATGTTACGCAGATAAATTGGCTGACCATTTACTGACGAGACAATGGTATTTTCTATTTCAGATAAGTGTTTAAAATCACCACTGGTTAGCACACTGAATCGGCGTTGACCTGCGTGTACATGGCCACCTGGAATATTTAAGGCTGCGCTGTTTACGGCTTGCTGAACTTGCTCTAACCCTAAACCTAACGCATGCAGCTTGGCGGGCTTCATTTGAATTTGTACTTGTAAGTCGGCTTGTGCATTTATATCAACGCGTTTTACACCGCTCACTTTTTCTAACTGACTTTCTAAGCGTTCACTGCTGCGACGTAAAGCCGCGTAGTCGCCCTTTTGATGACTAAGAGCTATTTGCAATATTCCCACTTCGTTGGGGGATATTTTTGCCACTTCTAGCTTAACAATGCCTGCGGGTAAGTCATCTCGTATGGTATTAACAGCACTTTGTACATCATCGAATTTTTCATCTACATCACTGCCGTATAAAAATTCAATTTCAAATCGTGCAAGACCATCTTCGATGCTGGTCTTTATATGCTTAATGTCTTCTAGTTCATTAATAGCGTCTTCTATAGGGTCAACCACCAAGGACTCCATGTCACTTGGTGTGGTTCCGGGGTTAACCACAATAATAGACGTGACAGGAAAATCTAACTGGGGGTCTTCTGCACGAGGCATGGTGTTATACGACACCAAACCCAGCAGCACCAAAATAAAACTCACCAATATAGTTAGCTGGTGATTACGAATGGCTAAAATAGGTAATTGCATCATTTAGCCCCGGTTATTTAATTGTTTGTGTAGATTGAACAATTGGCTTACTTGTATTCGACACAGCGGTTTCATTTAACATGTCGGTTTTGTTGACGATGCGAACTTCGTTACCTTCAAGAATAAATGGGCCACCTTGTACAACGATCCATTCGCCCTCGGTTATGCCTTGAGAAATTAATGCATTGGCACCATCCAAATAACGAATTTGAACATTTTTTAATTGGGTTTCACCCTTGGCATTAGCGACATAAACCTGACCGTTTTGACCATTGGCTTGAATTAAAGCGGTTAACGGCACTTTAGATAAGCGCTGCTTTTGAGCAGGTTCGATTTTTGTATGCGCCACCAACCCAGAGTAAAGCTTAGGGGCATTTTTTATGGCTACGTCTATTTCAAACGTTTGAGACAGCACATTGGCACGACCTGCAATTTCATTGATCACACCTTTAAATATACGGTTTGGATAAGCGTCTAATGATATTTTAGCTGTGTCACCCAATGCTAGTTTTACAACATCTACATCGGCTACGGCCAAGCGTACGCTCCAACCGTATTCTTTGTCTGCAAATATAAAGGCGTCTTGGCCCGCTTGAATCAATTCATTTGGTTCGATTAACCGTGTCAGTATTTGGCCTGCAGAAGGTGCCGTTACAACAGAGTATTTACGATTAAACTTTGCAATGCGTAAATCTGATTGCGCTACTTGCTTTGCAGTTGTGGCTTGTCGAATTTGTTCATCAGAAACCAGTTGGCGCTCTTTAAGACTATTAATCCGCTCTAACTGACGCAGAGCATTGGTGTATACCGCTTGGGCTTTTGCCACCTGAGCGTCAATTTCTTCAGATTCTAAGCGGGCTAACACAGTGCCCTTTTTTACCATCTGGCCTTCTTTCACCAATACCTTTGAAATAATACCCGACACTTTAAATGCCAACGATTGCTCTGAAAGCGGTTTAATTATACCGCTGCCAATCACAGGTTTGGCGTAATCGCTAAATTCAACTTGCTGCACCGATACGGGGACACGTACATCCATATTAGAGGCAGTATCGAGCTCATTATTACTTTCTGCTTTCGTGCTTGCCACAGTCATTACCGAGCATAAAGCTGCTATTACAAAAACGTGAGCATGAACAAGATTGGGTATTGTCATTATGATTCCCTGTTATACCTGTGCCGCTGTTGATTTCATTCATAACAAGGCATTTAAATACTGGTAAATAAATAACAGCACTATTGACGTAAAGAGAACGGCAGCAGCGCTAGATATATGATGTAAACCGATCAATGACGCACAATAACCATGTTTACAATGAAAACATACTAGTTTTAGATGTTTACACTGTCAACAATAAGTTGAATAATGCGCCTATGACAGATTCTAAGATTCAATATCACCACGGTGATTTACCCACAGCCTTAATTGAAGCCGCACTTAAGCGTATTTCCCTAGAGGGCGTTGAAAAACTGAGCTTACGGGCTGTTGCCCGTGATATTGGTGTATCTCAAACTGCACCTTACCGTCATTTTAAAGATAAAACACACCTTTTGGTGGCCATTGCCCGTGAAGGCTTTGAGATGTTGGCTAGCCAAAAAGAAGACGCCGCTGCCTATTCAGACACGTTAGATGCGCTTATTGAAGGGGGCATACGGTATGTGCACTTTGCTATTGCCAACCCCGAGCGATACAAGTTGATGTTTGGTACTAAAATTGAAAGTCGCTGTAACTTTGATGGACTAATGGAGGCCGGCCAAACCTCCTTTGGGCTCATTATAAAACGCGTTGAGCATGGCATTGCTGAAGGCTTGTTGATTGATCAAGACCCTTTAATATTAGCAAGAAGCTGCTGGACCACGGTTCATGGAATTTCATCTTTATTTATCGATGGCTACTTTCACGACCTAGGTTACAACCTAGAAGACTTTTTAAGAAAAGAAGTGACCCTGTGTATTAGAGGAATGCTAAAAGACACCAGTTTACTGGATAGTAAACTTGGGTAAGTAAATGTTTACTCGCTTAACCAATCTTTACGCTTTCTTCATACTCATTACACATTTACTACGTATTATAAATCCTGTGTTGAGGTACCCCAATGTTTCAACACATGTGATGTTTAAATCACAGTCCCTTTTCCCCCGTAGGTTCCCGCTTACGGGGGTTTTTCGTTATTTAGCCGTACATATTTACAAATGGGTTTGTTTTTTTCTCGTGCCCTATGGTGCTCATAGGTCCGTGACCAGGAATAAACTGGGTATCTTCAGGTAAAGTAAATAACTGAGTTTTGATGGCGTTAATCAAGGTATCGTGATCCCCTTTTGGAAAATCAGTTCGCCCAATCCCACCGTTAAATAATACGTCGCCCACGACAAGTAACTTACTATCAACACTATGAAACACCACATGACCCGGAGTGTGGCCAGGGCAATATAAAACTGACAACGTTTGATTACCAATAGTGACGGTATCACCATTTTCTAACCACTGATCAGGGCTGAACATTTTTGCTGGCGGAAACCTGAACATGGCACTTTGCTGCGGAAACATATCAATCCAAAACTGTTCTTCTTTTTGCGGGCCAATAATCGGAAGCTTATATTTTTCTGCTAGCTCGCCAGTGCCACCCACATGATCGATGTGACAGTGAGTTAACCAGATGGCTTTTAGATCAAGATTAAGTGACGCTATCGCTGCTTCTATTTTTGGCAAGTCGCCACCGGGATCTATCACGGCTGCTTGAAGGGTTTCATCGCACCAAAGAATGCTGCAGTTTTGTTCAAATGGAGTGACTGGAACAATCTTATATTGAAGTGCCATAAAAAAAGCCATCATACGTTACAAATATGATGGCAAGTTTATCAGTAAGCCTGCCTGCTACCAACCTTTGGTTGTAGATTTAACCACCTGATTAATGAACCGCATTCACTTTCAGCTGCTTATGATTATGTGCAATTTGCCACAATCCTTTTTGTACTTGTGCATGCAAATAATGATGCTTAAACTTTTCATTTTTCCATAGCAAATACATTAGCCGATTCAGCTGTTTAAGTTGCCATTTAATTTCACTGTACATAACTTCTAAACGCTCAATGGCAAGAAAGTCTTTAGATTGCTTTCCCTCACTACTGAGTACCATCCATTCAGAATGCTCACTTTGCATGATGCCCGAGCTTAGTAAACAGTCATGAATACGATCGGCCATTCGCGTTAACATATGGGATTTTTTATTAATTGGTAAGTGCGGCTTTATACTGGTCACTAACCCATACAATATGTAGTAATCATGCTGAATACTTTCATTCACCAATATCAATCTACTGATGACTTCTGGCATTTTTTCATCACTGTAAACTCTTTTGGCTGAGTTAGGTAAACTACTTATTAATTCAGCAGTAGAAGAATATACACGACGGCAAAACAATCCTGGATTCAGCTGCAAGATAGGCAAGAGTGCATCTAAACCCATCCCTTTAGAAGCCAGCTCACGCTTGTATAGTGCCAAGCATGTATCAGCCATACCGATAATCTGCCCCATCATCCCCAATTCGTCTGCACGCTTTGCATATGGGTAACCCGAGCCGTCATATCGTTCATGATGCTCTAAAATGGCCTTTGCGATACAAGGTGGTATACCGGGTACTTTCAACATAAATTCGTAACCGATTACCGTATGTTGCTGCATGGCTTTCCATTGATCAGCTTTGTATTCTCCCTTATCAAGTATAAGATTCTCATCTAAATGCAAGATACCAATGTCATGCATTAATGCCGCCAAATATACATTTATGCAATCGCTCTCACTGCCACCCATTTTTTTCACAATGGCTAAGCTTAAATACGCACACAGTACGCTTTGATTAAATTGCTTTGGAAAAACCAATTTTAAAACGGTTAGTTTTTGAACCAGTAAAGGGTATGTTTCAAAGTGTTCACACGCTTCAATTAACACATCGTTCAATTCAAGCTGCTCATGAAGTACTGCTATGTCAGCATTTTCTTTTACGATACGTTGATAATTCAACAATAATTGCTGAGCATCAATTCCATCACAAATTTCAACACAGTATTCCAATGACTTATCTAATTTATAAGCTTCTAGCTTACTAGCAAGTACAGAATCAAGTGCTCTGCCTTTAGGAATAATGACAGCACCCTGTTCATTTAGGATATCTTCATTAACCATAACTTTTTGCTGCTCGGCCAGACGAGTCAAGTGATGGATATAGCTGTCGAAGTGGCTAGTGGTTTGTAACATAGGCCGCCCTCTTTTTTGTGATCCTGTTATCAGATTAATCGTGATGGACTTCTACAAAAGAGGTGTTTTGTTGGAGAGCTGTTTGAATTGTGTAATTTTATGTAACTATTTTGGGTTTTTAATGCTTCATGATATTTACAAAGCTATCTTACAATAACTTTATAAATATGGAGTAAAGACAGGAAACCATTCCAGTTCACTTTATCTTGAGTTTAAAGCTTCATTTTAATACGTTATCAAAAGACTGCTTTGCGATGTTAATTGCCTGATCCTTGACGTCATCACCCATATTTAATCCCTCAGCATAAATAAATTTAACATTCTCTAATCCAAGGAAATTAAAGAATGTTTTGATAAATGCAGTTTGAGAGTCGGAGTATTGACCTTTATGAATGCCACCTCTGGCGGCTAGGACATAAACAGGTTTATCTTCTAATAATCCCACAGGTCCTTTATCTGTGTATTTAAACGTCACTCCTGCTCTCGCTAACTGGTCAAAATAGGCTTTCAACTGACTTGGCACACCAAAGTTGTACATTGGCAAACCAAGGACAATACTATCTGCTGCTTTAATTTCATTAATTAATGAATCACTTAAAGACACCGTCTGTATCTGCTTTGGGCTGCGATTTTCTTCTGGCGCCATAAACGCAGAAAGAGTCTCGGCATCTAAGTGTGGAATCGGGTTAGAAATAACATCTCGTATTGTAATCTCTAGCTCTGCATTAACGCTCTTTAAGTGCTCTACGAAGCTGTTCACTAGTATCGTGGACTGACTGTTGTCGGAGAAAACGCCTGAATTAATTTGTAATATGTTCATTGCTCAGCTCTATTCATCAATAAGTTGAATAGAGTATATGTGGCTTTGTAGGCCAGAAGAGGCTAATTATTCAATCTGATAGATCGAATAATTAAATAGGTTTGAGGTTTAGGGCTTTAATCAGGCTTAATTCGCTTATGCCCTAATAACCAGTAAGACATAGCCTGACTAGTGAAGTACACAATAAAGCCCGCCGTGAGCACATCACTTAAAAAGTGCCCACCTTGTACAATTCGACCCATACTGACAATCGCACCAATGGCTAAACCTATTACAAGAAAGCGGCGCTTTCTGAATACCCATGCAAAGGCCATAAAATAAAAACCCATGGCGCCGTGACCACTGGCAAAACTTTTATTACGATCACCATTTTCTGCCATAACAAATGCAGGCGAGAAAGTACGTTCTCCGTTAAATTCTTGTACGTCACGAGGCCGTGGACGATCCCAGTTATCTTTAAGTATTGGATGAACAATAATGCCGGGGCCAATTAACAAGGTTAACAATAAGAAGGCTGTATATTTACGTGTGCCTTCTGTTTTTTTAATAAAATAAGGCGCAACTAACATCAATAACATGACGGGTAACAAAAAGGCAGGCATGTAGCGAAATACATCGTAAACCACCTGCACAGCAAGATTGTCATTTAAATAAAAGCCTTTATCTTGATCAAAGAAAAGCCCTGTAAACCAAAGGTCAATTTCAGGATAAACCACACAGATCAACGCGAACAATATGAATAACGGCACTTCCCAATATTGTTTTAATAACTTCACGTAAATAGCCCTTTTGCACCTATAAAATCGGATTGAGATTGTGCCACAAATGATATGCGATTACCTTCCTTAACGGCAAAGCACTTGGCTTATGTAAGTTACCGACGACCCATCGTGTATGCGGGATCAAGTTGAAATGGGGTGTTGATACCAATACCAATGAAAAAGCTATTACTTAAACCACCAGTCGTGCCTGCAATAAAACCTGAGCCTAAGATTCTCATACCTGCTTCTGCGACTATGTCGAATGGCATTTTTGTTTTTAAACGAAGAGACACTCCCAGCTTCCAGTCCGTAATCCCCAGCGTTTCTGTGCTACTTTCATCGGGCAACAAGTACTTCCAGTTACCGCCATTTACCTGTAAAAAAGCTTTGGCTGCCATTCGCTTTTTAAGCTGTATTTCACTATACATATTGGGAAAAACCCAATGATGATAAATCCGATTATTAGGCCGAGATTCAATGCCAAAAATGGGGTAAATACCGGCTCCACCAAATCGACTGTCATTTCTAAGTCCGCCAACAAAATTCATTTTTCGATTTTTACGGTATCGTAATTGCCAAGCGTATTCGAGCGCAAACCGTTTTTGGTCAATGAAAGATTCATCACTGTAATAAGATGGCGTTAGCATCCACTCATGCTGAAATCGGCCAATTTGGCGAGGGAAATATTGTATGGGAGCCGCAAAACGGTACATCCTTCGTGTGCCTGTTTCAGCCCCTGAAATCAGCAATCTGTTTTCGGTAAATTCAGCACCTGAAACCCAGTTACCAGCATAGCTTCGACGATTAACGAGTGGAGCCACAAGGTGGGTTTCTATGCGCTGAAAGTTAAAGTTTTCAATGCCATCGTATTCTCTGACGACATCTCGTGTGATGTGAGCATTAAGTTCTAGAGGCTGGATAGCATGGGCCATAGCCGATTGAATAATCAGTATTATCCACCCGGTAAGCGCCCATAGGGTATTGTAGCCCCAAACAAGGAGCCTTTTAGCCGATACAATACTCTTATATGTTAACCACGGATTCATCCATTAAGTGTAGACCTACCACTTAGGCTCTAAACGTTACATTTAGTCAAAGTATGCCGATTATTAACCCTGACGCTTTAACCAGAGAAATTGATAAGGCTTAAGCTGAATGGTCTCATATATATTGTGATACAGAGTCTGCGAGACAAGGTCTAGCCAAGTACCATCGTATGGTAAGTTTAAGCAGGTTAAATCAAGTGATTGATCCTTGTCTGTCACATTAAAAATACAAAACACCTGCTCTTCACGATTGATGCTTTGGCGCCAAAATCCAAATAACTCATCATTGATGTGTAATACAAACTGCTCTGCATTGGGGTGAAAACTGAGTTCTTTTCGTCTGATGGATAATAGGTTTTTCATTTGGTCAAACACAACAGAGTGGTGATTATCTGCCGCCAATAATTCTTCTAGCTCGTGCTCATCCCATTTATAGCGATTGATGGTTCGATTATGGTTAGTGTGCTCAACCCCTTGATAGTAATTTTGCGTGCCTAAAAAACTGTGAATATAAATGGCTGGCACACCCTCTAATGCCAGCATAACGCCATGAGCACATAAAAATCGTGAGATCTGCCAGCGGTCAGGGCCTTTATTGGTGCCTTGCAGTGCATCGAATAACGTAATGTTGATTTCGTAGGGCTTATCTTGACCATCATCGCTGGTTCGCCATGAAATACGACCACCAAATTCTTTCATACAATTTGCCAGCTCGTTAATTTCAGCCTGATCAATTAGACCTTCAGCAGGACGTAAACCGATACCATCATGAGATGCGATAAAATTAAAATAAAATGTGCCCATTTGCGAAGGCGGCATAGTAACTAGCCATTGCTTTAAATGCTGACAGTTGCCACTGTTCAGCGCTTGTAATAATAATGGCGGCAAAGAAAAATTGTAAACTGCATGAGCTTCATTAGCATTTCCCAAATAAGATAAATTTTCTACATTGGGGACATTGGTCTCTGTGATGATAATTGCATCATCACTATGATGTTCGATCAAGGTTCTAAATAGCCTGACCATTTCATGGGTTTGTTTTAAATGAATACTAGGGCTTCCACTCTCTTTCCATAAAAAAGCCACCGCGTCTAAGCGAAAAATTCGAACACCATTATCTAAGTAAAGTTTAATGGTTTTGATCATTTCCCATAATAACTGAGGATTTTCGTAATTAAGATCTACCTGATCATGACTAAACGTACACCATACTTTTTTCTTTCCCTCGAATGTTTCCACTTCTCGTAATAACGGGGAGGTTCTAGGGCGAACTACTTTTGATACATCAAAATCGTCATCTACGGTTATAAAGTAGTCTTTTCCTGGGTGTGTACACTTTTTATAGTTTTCAAACCACAAGCTCCGGCTAGAACAATGGTTAACAACCAGATCCCCCATCAGGTGAAAATCTTTTGATATGGCTTTTATATCCTGCCATGTTCCTAAGCTTTCATTTACTTGAGAAAAATTAATCACCGAGAAGCCATCATCTGAGCTGTACGGAAAAAATGGTAAGATATGAACGCCATTAATCAAACCCGATAAATGACGATGCACAAAGTGAGACAGCGACTGCAATGGGACGTTGTCTGATGACTGAATGCTGTCACCATAAGTGATCATCCATATATCAGATTCATCCCAGCGATTTTTATGACTATTGGCTTTCACACAATCTTCATCCAACTTCAATAAATGTATAAGCTTACTGGCTAAGGTGGCCACATCTTCATTAGGGTAAATTACCGATAGATGTGACATCACTTTTAATTTTAATGCATCATTAAGTTCATGTTTCATGGTACAGCCCTAATTCCAATTTTTTACTGATTACAAATAATCTTTCATGTCATCTTCTACTGCTTGATGTATTTCTTGCAATACATTAGGCATAGCACTAGTGACACGGTTCCAGCTTGGCATAAAGGGTTTTTCCATTGGGTTCTCTAAGAAATTTTGTCCTGCGGTTAAGATATTTTTAGCAAACATTTCGACTGCTTTTTCTTCGGCATGAATATCTAACTTTAAGCCGTTCATAATGGCATCATTGTTATAGGTTTCGACAAAATCCAGGGCGATTCGAAAGTACGTGGCCTTGATAGATCGAAAGGTCTCAGTATTAAATACAACACCATTGGTGGCCAGTTTTCTAAATAATGCCTTGGAGATGTCTACCGACATCTTACTTAACCCTTTTGCGGCGTCTTCTGGTGAAAGGTCTTGGTGTTTATGATCGTAGGTTTCTGCAATATCAGCTTGGCATAATCGATTATTAGCATAATTTCGGTTTACTTCAGAAAGCACTCCTATTTCTAATCCCCAGTCACTTGGAATTCTAATGTCGTTAATTACGTCGGTTCTAAATGAAAATTCTCCGGCTAATGGATAGCGAAAACTATCGATGTAATCTAGGTATGCATTATTCCCTAAGGTTTTTTTCAATGCTCGAATCAAGGGGGTTACTAATAAACGAGTCACGCGCCCATGAATTTTTCCACTGGCAACACGGGCATAAAACCCCTTACAAAATTCATAGTTAAAACTTGGATTAGCAACTGGATAAATTAGACGAGCTAACAAGCTTCTGTCATAAGTTAAAATGTCGCAATCATGCAATGCGACGGACTGTGAATTACCAGAAGCTAATACATGTCCTAAACAATACCAAACGTTACGACCCTTGCCAGCTTCCATGGGAGCAAGCCCTTCTTCCATTAAGCGCTTATCAATGGCTCGCAATCTAGGGCCATCATTCCACAGTACTTTGAACTTTTGGTTAAGGGGTTTAAAGAATTCTAAGGCCTTTTTATATTCATCTTCTGTTGCTTGATCTAAACCAATTATGATTTCATTTAAATAATCTACTTTGCTCAATTCATTGATAATATTCGGAAGTGCTGTTCCTTCTAATTCTGAATACAAGGATGGCAATACCAACGTCATGGGTCGGACTTTAGAAAATTCTCTTAGTTCAGCCTCCATGTCTTCTAATGGTCGTTGGTTCAAGTTATGCAGCGTTGTAATGATGCCATTTTGATAAAAATCAGCCATGTGGGACCTCTTATATTATTGTTTAATTATTTGGGTAGTAAATTTAAAGTGACTTTAATAATTTGAGAATTTCGTCATTCCATCCTATTGGGCCAAATTGAGTACTGTATATAACAGCTGAATTACTCACCTTTGGAAAATCATTTACAGGTGATTTTATGCATATGGCTATGTCCGCCTGATCTAGCATATCCACATCATTATAGTTATCACCTAATGCTATTATTTTTAGCTTTAAAGAATGTGTAAAAATACTGTCTTTATGTGTTTTAAAAAAATCAAATGCACTGGCTTTCGTAACGGCACCTTGTAAATGGAAGAATCGCCCACCTTTTAAAATAGAAAAACCTTGAGACTCAGCTAACTGAATAAAATCTGCTAGCCTTTCATCCGTATCAAACCACTGAAAAGGCTCGCTAAATTCTTTTTTCTGAGACTCGATTGCTTTGCTTTCATTTAAACCTGTTTTATTCATTATCATTTCAGTTGTCCAATCTTGATAACTTTCTAACAGATAGCCTTTCTTAAATTTTATATGTGTCAGCCAGTCACAAAGTAAGCTTCTTTTCACACCAAAAACCCAAACATGCTGATCATCTATAAATTGATAGTGAGATTTACCCTGTATATTTGACAGTAATTCACTTGTTATATTAGGAAAGATAACCGCCGAACCATTTTCAACAACGTAGGGTTGATTCTGTAAGGGAAGTTCAGATAAAAGTGTATTTACTTCAGATCGGGTTTTACTTGTATTAATAATGATAGGAATTTTATGAGCTTGCGCTTCTTTTAAAGCTTCACTAGCGGGTGCCCAAGAATAGTCATTGTGATCAAGTAAAGTACCGTCTAAATCAGTAAAGATGACACATTGTTCAGACATTTACCCTAACCTTACTGAATTATTGTTTCGGAACAGAGACTTCATATTATGCTTATCGTCTAGTTTTATTACCCAGCTGGCTTCTTCAGGTAAAATATTGAGTGCATGTCGAGTGAGTCGTTCGTAATGGGATATAAATCTCTCAACTTGTTCCGGAGTTTGTATATGGGATGTTTTATTATTATTTTTATTATCAGATTTAAGTTCTAATTTTTTTTCTTGCAACAAACGCCACTGGTAAACACATTTAAAACTTGGGGCCTGTAATACAATTAGATTTTCTATTTTTGAGAATAAATCATGATACTCAGACTTCAATTTATTATTTACATATCCTCGCCATTGAGTATCGCTATCTTCTTTTTTTTCAAGTTCATTAACAGGGTGTATCAATGCAGTTTCTGACTGAGCAGGAACGCCCATGCACCAGCCTTCAAATAGAATTATATCGACCTTATTGCTAATAACAGGCCAATCAGATTCGTCAACTCGATCATCGAACTTTTTATTAAAACTAGGAACAGAACATGATTCTCCATCGGTTAAATTTGATAGTTTATTGATAGTTTTGATAGCCAAGTCAACATCATGTGTACCTGGTACACCGCGAGTGACTAAAAGAGGATGTATTGTAGCTGCAAGCTTAATTCGTTCTTTGCGTGTTTTGTAAAAATCATCAATAGACAGTACAACCACATTCAATTCAAAACATTTTTCTAATAAAGCTTTAATAAATAAGCAAACAGTGCTTTTCCCACTGCCTTGCGTGCCCTGTAAACCCACTAACCAAGGTGTGACACTAGTAGTATTTGTTTCGGTTTTGGTGCGTCTTGTATAAAGTTCTGCCATATCTTGAACCAATGGCCATAAATAATCCCCCACTAAGTCCTTGTAATTTAGTGGCAGTGCCTGCTGTTGAATCAACTGATCAATGAATTGCTCTGCTTTTTTCATTCTAGTGCCCGATTTTGATGCTCTTTAAAATTCCGCACTATTTCTGTGCTTTTTATAAGACGCTACGCATCATTTTTATTAGTACACCATAACTTTGCAATTTATGAACCAGCATTGCCTTGGTATATATAATTATAGAAAAATATGCGCTCATTGAAGTCAGCGAGCAATAAGAGTTTGATGGAAATGGCTTGGGCTAAAGGGGATCTAGAAATGAACGTAATACTTTTATTAAAGATAAAATGATCATATATACGTTCATTTTATCTTTAATAAACAGGTTAACTATTTAAACGGCTGCGGCTAAAGCAGTGATGCCCCCCCAGTTTTTGTCTTCGACTAATGACGCAGGACAGACCCAAGATCCACCCACAGCAACTACATTTGGCAATGAAAAATATTCAGCCGCATTTTTTTCAGATACACCACCCGTGGGACAAAATTGAATATTTGGGAACGGACCTGATAATGCCTTGATCATTTTTGGCCCACCCGCTAGGTCTGCGGGAAACAACTTAAATAAAGATATGCCATGTTCTAGACCAACGATGATATCCGATGGGGTCATTACCCCTGGAGCATAAGGTAACTGTAACGTTTTAGCCTCTTGGCAAAGCTCATGAGAAATACCAGGACTAATTGCAAATTTTGCACCCGCGGCCTTTACTAGCTGCATTTGCTTAGCTGACGTGACGGTTCCAGCGCCAACAATTGCATCAGGGCATTCTTTGGCAATTTTTTCTATGGCTGCCAACCCTGCATCTGTTCGCAGTGTGACTTCTAAGCAGTGTATACCTCCTGCTATCAATGCATTTGCTAAAGGCACTGCCTGATCAATATGATTAATCACAATCACAGGCATAATCGGTTTAGTATGTTCAAACAACTTGGTAAACGACATAGGTATATTATTAACCTTATTTAAGTTCAGTTTTTTATTTATTTACTATTACTCAGTCATCCCACGCAATACTCATTGCACCTTCATCAGCTGGGGTAACTTGTGTACGGAACATAGAAAATAGCTCTCTGCCAACACCTTTATTCTTAGATTTTTCAAATTTAAACTCTCGCTTATCAAGATCAACATTTAAAACATTCACAATTCCTGTATTGGCATTGATCTCAATCACATCGCCGTCATGTATCTTCGCGATATTTCCACCACTGGCAGCCTCTGGCACCATATGTATAGCACTGAGTACTTTTCCGCTAGCACCAGATAATCGTCCGTCTGTTAACAATGCTACTTCAAAGCCTTCATCTTGTAGGTTGGCAAGAATGGGCATGAGTTTATGTAATTCAGGCATTCCATTGGATTTTGGCCCTTGCGCCTTCAGTACTAGTACTAGATCCTGCTGAAGCTGCCCTGCTTGATACGCTTTAACCACGTCTAACTGGTCTGTAAACACTCTGGCCGGAGCCGTGATTGACAAGCTATCTATTGGCACAGCCGATACTTTAATAACGGCCTTACCTAAGTTACCCGTTACCAGCTTAATCCCCCCTGTTGCATCAAAAGGTTTTTCTACTGTGGCCAATATATCTGTATCTTCATTATTTACGTCATTGTATTTCAGCTGATGCCCAATCTCATCAAACGTAATATGGTTACCATAATCATAAAACTCAGTTCCGTTCACCGTTAATACATCACCATGCATCAAACCTGAATTCAATAATTGAGAGAATACCCAAGCGGTCCCCCCTGCCTTGTGAAATTGGTTTATATCAGATGGACCATTTGGGTACACTTTACATAATAATGGCACCACTGAAGATAGCTCTTGAATGTCTTGCCAAGTAATTTGAATACCAGCACATTTTGCTATTGCTACCCAATGAATCGTTAAGTTGGTTGAACCACCCGTTGCTAACAGTGCCACCAGTGCGTTTACAATGGATTTTTCATTCACCAGTTTTGCTAAACTAAATTGCTGATGATCATCGGCAAGCTCAACAATTTTCTGACAGGCGAGATGATTAAATTTTGTTCTGTCATCACTATCTGGTTGAACAAATGCTGAACTAGGCAACATTAATCCCATGGCTTCTAATAACATTTGATTTGAATTAGCGGTACCATAAAAAGTACAGGTTCCTGCCGAGTGATAGGCTTTGGATTCACTTTCCAATAGCGCCTCTTCGCTCACATCACCTTGTATATGGGCCTGCCGAACTTTCGCTTTATCAGCATTACTTATCCCTGTTCCCATTGGTCCTGCCGGCATAAATAACGCAGGCATGTGTCCAAATCGTAACGCTCCCATCAACATGCCTGGTACAATTTTGTCGCATATCCCTAATAAAATCATGCCATCAAAAGCTTGATGCGATAGCCCAATCGCAGTGCTTAAAGCGATTACGTCACGACTAAACAAAGATAACTCCATTCCCGCTTGCCCTTGTGTGACACCATCGCACATGGCTGGGACTCCTGATGCTACTTGAGCACTGGCACCATAAGGGTAAATGTATTCTTTTATTTTCTCTGGATAACGGTAATAGGGTTGGTGAGCAGATAACATATCGTTATAGGCAGATACAATGGCCATATTATGACCCTTATTAGTATCTTTAAGAATCAGCTTTTCTTCATTCGAAGATGCTGCCTGTACATGAGCTAAATTAGTACACCCCATTTGCGAGCGAGCAGGTTTGTCTGAGTGTGATTGCGACATCAACTCTAAATAGTTTTCACGACTTTTTTGGCTACGCTGAATAATTTCTTTTGTAACTTTTTCAAGAGTTTCATGAATATTCACACGACTTATTTTATTCATATTAAAAACTCCTTAGATATTCCAATATATTTGTACAGGGCATGTAGTTTGATTAAGTAATGTATAGATGGGGTATTTTTCATAAGCTACAGAGCCATTTAGTGCGCCATCTATTATTTTCTTTTTCTGTTCGCCTGATATAAGTAAAAAAATTATTTTTGAATTGATTAAATATGAATACGTTAAACTGATTCTATCTTGCTTACCACTTGGCGAAACCGCTAAACATTTATTGATAGTATTAGAGCTAAGTAGCGCATTAAGATTACTTACTTGAGGAAATATAGATGCGAAGTGACCATCATCTCCCATGCCTAATATTACAATATCTAGCTGTGGTAATTTTTCTGTCAATATAGCATCCGCTTCAACAGCACCTGCCTCTACTGTACTAGCATCATTTTTCAAAGGTATAAAAAATGGCTCTGAAGACCCTTGATTTAATAAGATGTGCTTAATCATGTTTTCATTACTGTCTTCATGATCAACCGCTACCCAGCGCTCATCTGTTAACGTAATACTAATTTTCTCCCACGGAAATCGCGCTTCGGATAATGCTTTATATAAGGGTTTTGGTGTATTACCACCAGCTAGCGCCAGAGTACAATGATTTTTTTCTTTAATCACTTTCTCTAAATATACGGTTAATTCAGGTAATAAATATTTGATGGATTCATCTATACTCGAACTTGAATGCAAAGTAATCACTGACTGTTTTCCTCCCATAATCGGCCGTCTCTAGCCAATAACAAAGTAGCGGCTGCTGGCCCCCAGCTTCCTGCACTATAACCGTCTGGGCGCTGACCTGACTTCATCCAGTTTTGGATAATTGGATCAACCCACTGCCATGCTGTCATGAGTTCATCTTCTCGTAAAAACAAGGTGGGGTTAAGGTTAATGGCATCTGCTAATAAACGTTCGTAAGCCTCGGGAACCCGCTTGCCTTTTTCTTCTCCGTCTTGAAGACTTAATGCCATGGGTTGAACCTGCATTTGCGGCCCGACCCTTTTTTCAAACATTTGTAATCTAACCCCCTCATCTGGCTGCAATCTAAATGTGAGTTTGTTGGCCATTGTTTTTTTACGCTGCATCTCAAATATACTATGAGGGACTTCTTTAAACTGGATAACTATTTCACAGGTTCGTTCTGCTAATCGTTTACCTGTGCGTAAATAAAACGGCACTCCAGCCCAACGCCAATTATCGATCTCAGCCTTTACAGCCACAAATGTATCCGTGGTTGAATCAGCATCGACACCCGGTTCATCTCGATATTTAGGTACACCTTTATTATCGGTCATGCCACTTTCATATTGGCCACGCACGACGTATTCAGATACATCTGAGCCTTCGATTGGTTTTAGGGCTTGTAACACTTTTACTTTTTCATCGCGAACGGCTTCTGGTGCCATGGTCGCAGGTGGCTCCATCGCTGTCATACACAGCAACTGCAATAAATGATTTTGTAACATATCCCGCATCGCCCCGGTTCCATCATAAAAACCCGCGCGCTGTTCTACTCCGACCGTTTCTGAAATCGTGATCTGGATATGATCAATATATCTTTGATTCCACTGGTGTTCGAAAATTGAATTAGCAAAGCGTAATGCTAATAAATTTTGAACCGTTTCTTTACCAAGATAATGGTCTATTCGATATATTTGTTCTTCTGAAAAAAACTCAGACACTCGACTATTTATCGCCATGCCCGTTTCCAAGTCATTCCCGATGGGTTTTTCTAAAACGATCGAGCTTTTATCTGTGATTAAGTTATGGGCAAACAGTTGCTCGCACATCATTGGATACAGTTTTGAATGCACCGCGCAGTAATAAATACAGTTGGTATCATATAACGCTATTTTTTTTGCAAGCTTTCCATATCCTGCTGATTTATCCAAATCAATGCCAACCCAATGAATACGTGCTGAAAAATCACACCATTCCTCATCATTCATTTCTGCACCATAGTGGAGCAGCCATTGTTTCACCTGCTCCATATACTCGCTTTCTTTATGAGTTGGCCGGGTGATAGCCCAGATGCGTCCGTCACTGTTTAAGCGACCATCCTTATGTAAATTAAATAGTGCTGGTAATAACTTACGATGGGCCAAATCTCCTGTGGCACCAAAGAGAATTAAGTTAAAAGGCTCGGTAACATCTAGCATTCTATGAACATTCCTTGATATTGGCTTATATCAGTATCGTGCAGAGCTTGTTGAATCACAACCAAAATGAATAAGCTTATATTGCTCATTCCCTCTATTATTTTAGGTGCATATTGCATGCCTAAGCGGCTGGTACGGTATTCGCAATACAATTGTCATAATCCTTCGTTATATCTAACAGATCATTATTTAAGGACACTCGCATGATCAATAAATGTTTATTCCCAGTAGCTGGATACGGGACACGATTTCTACCAGCGACTAAGTCTATGCCTAAAGAGATGTTACCTATTGTTAACAAACCCCTGGTCCAATATGGGGTGGAGGAAGCTGTAGAAGCAGGCCTTACTGATATTGGCTTTGTTACCGGCCGAGGAAAGCGACCCATAGTTGACCATTTTGATATTAATTATGAACTAGAAAAAGAAATTGAAGGCAGCGGTAAAGAAGCATTGTTACGGAATGTTTCTGATTTAATCGAAAATAACAATTTCAGTTTTACCCGCCAAGTACATATGAAAGGCCTAGGCCATGCAATACATTGTGGTCAAAATTTAATGGGGGATAATCCATTTGCAGTGGTATTAGCCGATGACCTTTGTATTCCCGACGAAGGTGACATTGGCGTTCTTGCTCAAATGGTGAAGATATTTGATCAATTTCGATGCTCGATTGTTGCCATTCAAGAAGTTCCTGATGAAGATGTCCATAAATACGGCATCATAGCTGGAGATGATTTAGGAAATGGCTTGTATCGTGTTAACAATATGGTCGAGAAACCATCAAAAGAAGATGCTCCTAGCAACCTTGCCATTATCGGTCGCTATATCCTTAGCCCTGATATTTTTGCAAAAATAGATGCGACATCTGCTGGTATCAACGGCGAAGTTCAGATTACCGATGCTTTACTTAAGCAAGCAAAAGAAGGCTGTGTCATCGCCTATAAATTCCGTGGCAAACGATTTGACTGTGGATCTATAGATGGATTTGTTGAGGCCACAAATTATGTATATGAAAATATATATAAAAAGGGAAAATGAAAATAATGAGTAAACTTAGTTGTTTTAAAGCTTACGATGTACGTGGGCGTCTGCCCGATGAACTAAACAACGATGTTGCTTATCAAATTGGCCGCGCTTATGCCGAGTTTCTTAAACCTAAATCCGTTGTAGTTGGTTATGATATTCGCCTAACAAGCTTAGATTTAAGCCGTAGTTTAATCGAAGGGCTAACTGACTCAGGTACTGATGTCATTGATATTGGTGAGTGTGGCACAGAAGAAGTGTATTTTGCCACTAGCCATCTAAAAACAGATGGCGGAATATGTGTAACCGCTAGCCACAACCCTAAAGATTACAATGGAATGAAGTTTGTCCGTGAAGACTCTAAACCAATCAGCGGTGATACAGGTTTAAAAGACATCCAACGTTTAGCAGAAGCAAATTGCTTTGCTGCCATCGCGACAAAGGGCCAATTAACAACTCAAGACACACGACCGGCTTACATTGAGCATTTACTGACCTATGTAAAAGTTGATAACTTAAAGTCCTTAAAAATTGTCTGTAACGCAGGAAATGGTGGTGCAGGTGATGTAATTAATACTATTGAGCCTCTTCTGCCCTTTACCTGGGAAAAAGTACACCATAACCCTGATGGCAACTTTCCAAATGGTGTTCCAAACCCTTTGTTAGAAGAAAACCGTGCCCCTACAATTGATGCGATTAAAGCTTCTAAAGCTGACTTAGGCATCGCCTGGGATGGTGACTTTGATCGCTGTTTCTTCTTTGACGAAAACGGTGAATTTATAGAAGGCTATTACATTGTTGGCTTGTTAGCCGAAGCATTCCTAAAGAAAACACCTGGTGGAAAAGTCGTTCATGACCCTCGCCTGATCTGGAATACCATAGCTATTGCAGCTGAATTTGAAGGGGAAGCCATTCAAAGTAAAACGGGGCACGCCTTTATCAAAGAACGTATGCGACTGGAAGATGCTGTGTACGGTGGTGAAATGAGCGCTCATCATTACTTTAAGGATTTCGCCTACTGCGACAGTGGAATGATTCCTTGGTTATTAGTAGCAGAGCTGATCTGCACAACAGGTAAACCATTATCTCAACTTGTTAAAGAACGCATGGCTGAATTCCCATGCAGCGGTGAAATTAACTCACGCCTTAGTAATCCTAAAGCTGTAATTGATGGCATCACAAGTATCTACAGTAAAGAGGCGGTGAGCATTGACCATACTGATGGTATTAGTATTAGCTTTGATGAGTGGCGCTTCAATCTTCGATCTTCAAATACAGAACCCGTCGTTCGTTTGAATGTAGAATCAAAAGGTGACCAAGCATTAATGAGCTTAAAAACTAAAGAGCTGCTAGATAAAATAGAACAACTGGATGCTTAATATTTAAGACTTATATTAGAATCATAAAAAAACCACTCTAATGAGTGGTTTTTTTTATAATTACATAATTATTGATTCTGAGTCTGCTTCTTAAATGAAGCACTATTATATGGATAAGTAATATTTAACAAGAACACGAATGCTGCAGCACTTTCAAACAATTCACTCGAACGACCTACACCTTTAATTAGCACTTCCGCTACCAAAGCTACTAGCACCCATGCTGCGACTTGATGCCACTGAGCAACAGGGACTGAAAAATACTCACAAAAAGCTTTGAATTTATCACTCTTTCGATAAGCAATTGAAAACACAAACAAATAAATAATCAAAGCTGAGCCCAATACAGCACTGAATATAATTTTATTAATTTTCTTACCTTCAACAATTAAATTATGAAGATTTGTTTCTGCCTGTGCATTATTCTGTTTAAACCAGTCTGAGCTTTCAACATTGAAAATTCGCTGCCCCCAAGAAATCTCTTCTCCAGCACCAAAAAATGTAAATAATGCTAAGAATGACCAAACAGAAATGAACATCCAATTCTTTTGTGACCTCAATGTGACAACTCGGTTCACACACACAATAAATGATAAGACTAAAGCCATAACAGTTAGCCATTCAATTGGGCCATCTTCTGCTGCTGCTACCTTGGTAAAAAAAACTGGATCAATCAAAGCAATAACTGCTCCAACTGCCAAATATAGAGCTATTAATGGATATGCCATTTTTTCAACAGGATGCATCATTTTAAGCATTTTTTACCAACCTAATTTTTATAAATTTAAAAGCAATTTGTATGATAAGTTTTAAGTAGCCAACTATAAATAGAACCATCACAATGGGGTCTACCATGTACACCCATATATTCTTGCTTTCATAAATTCCAGCACTATACGAGATTAAAACCAACGCGACATATATCGCTAATTGATAAACTTTCTTATACCAAGCAATCAAACCGACAGCAGATAATCCAATTACAAGCGCATTAAAGCCAGTTTCACTTGGAAAACCCAGTGAAAATAAATCGTACTGCGTGGCTCCCATACTACTAGGAAATAAAATGATGCATACCGTCAAGATAAATACTTTAAAACTATGATCTAAAGTAACGGCCTTTGGTCGCATACCACTTACTATATAGACTAAGCACACGATAATTGTTGCCATGCTAATATCAGAAAAATAACCACGGCTAAACTCAATTATTAACCAATTAGCTACTGGCAAGATCATAATAACAGCAGCCAAAATATATGGGATAGGCCAATATTGCTTCCAACGTCGAACCTGTAATACGGCTAACATGATAGCCATTAATAAAATACTATGAGCAAAAAAAGCAAAGATTGAAGTCATAGTAATTCCTCCAGCCAAGCTTGATTAAATTGAATGTGCTTAATAGACTTTCTATTTACGGTGTAAAAAAGTTGGTATTCGTTATTTGATGACTTTGTGAGCCAAGGATAAGCATATTTAGCATCTAAATCGACATCTAGCTCAGGGTTCTCAAAATAGTGAACTGTTTTCCAGTTACGTATATCATTCTCTGCAACAGCTAACGCTAAATTATTTCTTGAGTGCTCTGTATCCCGAGTAGAATCGTTAAAAACCATCCAGCTTCGACCCTTCAAATCACTAAAACCATATACAGCTGAATTTGGGTTTTTTACCTTGAGAACTTCATAAGGTGACCATGATTTACCGCCATCTTTTGTTTCTGTTAAATGAACTCTCTGAATATCTCTACTAGAGTCTCGTATCAATGCAATTGCGTCATTTTCACTTCTGACTACTACACTTGGTTGAATAGTATTGGTGCCTGATGTCATTCTATATTGGTTGACTACATCACCATTCAAATTAACTCTGACCATTTCGCTAAATTCACCTTTTAACTCGTGGTAAGCCGTAATTCCAATAGTGCCATCTGTATAAATAACAGCATCATTTTTTACCAATGTACTTATATTTAAAAATGGGGACGTTACTAATCGTTTTGAGTCATGCCAGCTTTGCCCTTCGTCATAAGACACAGCCATATTAAGGTTACTGGTTGCCCAACCAGCCAGGGAAACAGAAACATAAATGAGTACAATTGGTCCTTGTGGGTGCTTAATTAATATTGGATTACCAATTTTTTTAATATACCGGTTAAGGCTATCAGCAACATCATACCTATCTAATACATTCTTATGATCACCCCAAACACCCTTAGGTCGATCAAATACAGCGCTATATAAGGCAACGTCGGTGTGACCTTCCCGTGTTCCGCCATACCACATAGAAAGTAAGTTACCATTATCCAATTCGATACTTGTTGCACTGTGAACTGAAGGGGTCATACCCGATACAACCTGATAAGTATTAAATTTAGGAGTCGCTGTTTCATCCAATGAACTTAAAGACGCCAAATAAAATTGAGGCTCAATATATCTAGGAGATTGCAGAGAAACCAAAGCCCCTATAACGATAAGAGCGGGCAATGCATAATTTTTAAGAAATTTAGTCACAGGTGCACCTTATTAAGAGCGCAACATTATCCTGTGCTTACGCATTTGCTGCAAGTTGAATAGAATATTTAGAAGAGATACACACATTTTAATAGTTTAAAGGCTTATGTATAACTCTAGAATTTCAATTTTAATAATTCAGGTAAATAAGTAGTTAGAACTTATTCGACTTATTCATACCCTAACGCAGGTGGCCCGAACAAATAAAATAGCCAGAACAAAGTGGGACACACATAAGCTTATCGTGTTGAATCAGGAGTATTGTTAATGACAATCGCGCACAAAGTGCCCTCCTCCTATTGAGTTAACCTTATATGCAAAACAACTAGTCACCGGCAAGCGAGCTTATTAAATTCACCTTCCTGCAGACGAAAAA
>JAWUVN010000054.1:0-35521 GCA_034112345.1 Bermanella sp.
ACTAAAGGTTCCAAATGATTCATTAAAATCCCACGGAATAATAGTGAACACTCCACTTTGCTCGTACAAGTAATAATTATGAGCCAAAGTCCCTTGATAACTATCTAAGTTTCCCATTACAGTAGACGCGGCCAAATAACGTAGCATTGAATCTGCATTTAGAACATTATCAAAATCATCGCCGTTATTTATTTCATTTAAGAATGTCATTAGGGCTGCATTCTCTGTCACATATTCATTCGTTTTCAACTCGATTGCAGAATAACTATCATAAGCGGCATCAATCCAAATTAAATCGTTCCCAACTAACCCCTCACTACTAGCATCATCTGGCTTGTATAAATCACCATCAGGATCAGTAAAGTTCTCTTCCAAGAACTCTCCATCAACCTGCTCTACCATTGTATATAATCCGTGCAGATCACCGTTAATATACAAATTAACAAATGCAGTTCGTGGAGCCGGCAATCCTAAGTCACGCATGACATCATAAGAAATAGTTTCACGCATATAGGTGGGGTCGTTATAGTTATTATTAAGATTAATTTTCTTTAAGTTTAAAAGTTTCTGGCCTGATACGTATTCATTTGTATCTATTTTGAAGCTAAAACGCTCGCTGCCAGAACTTGCAACTTGTGATAAGGTTGAATTACCTTTTGTTCGGAACGATACATCTTCTAAGGTAACCCCCATGTACGTGACATCAGCAGGGTATTCTATTTTGGCAGTTGAATCATCGACTAACGCATCCCAATTAAGCTCATCAATCGTCACGTAAATGCTGTTTACAATATCCACATTAAACGCTTCAGCTTCGGTATTACTGCTGCCCTTTGTTACCTCTAATGTGCGAAGATTCCAATCTCCATCAGTGTATGCACCATAGCTATAACCTTTTGGTGCGTCACTATCTTCCCACTCTAAATAATCCACCGTTACGCCATCAAGCTTAAGTGCAAGACTATCACTCGAACCTAGCTTAAAAGGTACAAAATAATCACCTGGATCAATCTCAGTGGCATATATTACGATGTACTCCCCTGAATCTAAATTTACATTGGCTAATGTAGTGGCCTCTACATCATCACTATCATCTTCTATCGTGTAATCACTTAGATTAATGGCTGTATCACCAGCATTATAAAGTTCAAACCAATCATCTCCGTCAGCAGCATCTTTATTAACGATTTCATTAATCACTAACGGACCACGCTGTGCCTGAGTATTCGTGGCTCCGCGAGTAGGGTTCAATGTTTGCATCGAACCTGAACCATTTATATAACGACCATAACTAAAGCCGGCTAGTGCCTCGCCCTTATCCCACTCAATGTAATCAGCTAGAATACTGCCATCATACAAACTAACACTGTCACTTGAGCCAAGCTTAAAAGTCACGTAATAACCTTCTTGAGTACTCGCATCTTCTTCATCAATGGCACTAATAACGACATACTCTCCTGCAGATAAGGTGAGATCAGGCAAACTTTGAACTTCATCGTCTTCATTGTCGTCGATTAAACTGTAATCACTTAAATTTACCGAACCTTCTGTCACATATAGCTCTATCCAATCACTTCCACCATCACCGTCCTTTGCCACTATCTCGTTAATAACTAGGGTATTACCGTCAGGCAGCGTACTACCATCGTCCGAGGATGTGCTGCATCCTGCTAAGAACAGAAGCGAAAATAACAAAGACACTCCACTCACAGGTAAACCCAAGTAACGAATTTTATTAACCAATTTTTTTGTATACTCACAGCCCACAACGTACCCCTTATTGTCTGTTTATTATCCAGAAATAAAAAATAGTATATAAAGTTGCAGCAATTAAGATTGAAATAAGGAAAGAAAAAGGAAGCTTACAATAAAGACGGTCTAACTTTGAATATTGCGAGACACTCACAGGCGTGCCAAATGAAACATAAGAAGGTATAAGTGATGTAAAAAAAGGGTAGGCTAGCGATTCTTTCCATTTTTAACGTCTTGCATGACTGATTTGATCATTTTGCTAAATTGCTTATCCTTGCTTCGCCTTTCAGCAAGAGACGCTGAATTCAATTGATCTTCACGCTGAAGTTTTTGAAAGCTCAATAAACGCCGCTCTGGTAGCTCACCTATTTTAATAGCTGCCTGAACAGCGCAGCCTGAACCTTCTGGTAAATCCGAAGCATGGGTGCAATCTAAAAATCGACATTGGGATGCTAGAGCCATCACGTCTGAGAATGTTTCTTCAATACCATCCTCCACATTCGCTAACTGCAACTCCCTCATACCAGGAGTATCGATGAAAATACCACCTGAAACAGATTCGGTTGCGGGTATTAAATGCAAAGACCGACTGGTCGTTGTATGCCGACCTTTACTGTCGTCCTCTCGAACATCTTCCGTATGCACACTCTTCTCACCTAGTAGAAGGTTTGCCAAAGTAGACTTACCAACACCCGACGACCCTAACAACGCTAACGTTTTCCCCTCGCAGCACCAAGGGCTAAGCTTCGATAATTCTGAATCTTTTAATCCATTTATAGTTACAATCATTAAGTATTTATCAATAGATTGAACTTGTAACACATAATTTTGGATAACGTCGTCTGACTCACATAAATCAGCCTTAGTTAATACGACCACAGGCTCAGTGTCCGCGTCGTTCGCTAACACAAGGTAACGCTCTAACCGATTTAAATTAAAATCATGATTCATAGAGCAAACAATAAATACCGTATCAACATTGGCGGCTATCAACTGCTCTTGAGATTTAGAACCCGCAGCCTTCCTTTTAAACAAGGATGAGCGCTCCAACAATCTCAAAAAAATATGCTGTAAATCCAATAGTAGCCAATCACCCACTGTTATTGGCGATTCCAAGCCAATAGGCGCTGGCATTGAGAAACTACCATTCTCACTGGCTACGATTAACTCCGAACGATGCTGTTCGATCACCCGTACAGGTATGCTGTCATCCCACTCATCTAACGATAGCTGCTGAATATAATGATTACTCCAGCCCAATTCGGCTAAAGAAGCTTCCATTACATTATGTGATGCGTGATTAATATCGTTCAAAGTTTTAACCTAAGCCAAATATATTTAATACTAGCGATTAGAACAAATACACAATACTGATACTTGTAGTCGTATCCATATTCTCTTTCTCATCAGCTACTTCACTATTATGAGTGATTGAATATGAGACCTTCAAGCTCAAGTCGCCCATTAACTTAGCCGTTAATGCAGACTCTGATTTTGACTGAGCATTAGAGCCATCTTCAAATACCAGCTCAGTACTCATATCTTGATTAAATCTCGCATGTTCACTCAATTTATATTGATAATCCATGGATAAACGAACCATAAAAGAATCATCTGCAACCCCAGCATCCGTTTCATTAAACACATAACCAGGACCAAGGTTATAATTTAAAAAAGAGCGATCACTTCCAAATACTTGATCAGAGTAACCCGCTGCCACTGAACTTTGGTGTTCAAAGCCACTAAAGCGATCATCAGAATATGATCCATAAACAAATAGCGCACTGTGCTTTTCATTTAACTTATAATTACCCTGCAATGATGCAAAGTATTTTTCCGCTGTTACCGTACTCACCTTGCCAGAGTCACTGTCTAATTTATCTTCTTTATACAAAGCATCTAGTAAATACTTGTTAGACCAATTTTGAGTATCCTGTTTTACGGTTATCTTTCCTTTATAAGAAGACGTTTCTGTATTCCCTGTTGTTAAAATCACCCCTAGTTCAGCTTCAGCTTGTATTGGCTGAATTTTTTTAGCCGCTGGTGCGGCCACTACTGGTTCTGCAGCCTGTACCGAATAAGCGGAAGCCACCATTAAACCCAACAGCGTTAATTTTAATCCTTTCATACTAACCTCTAACTATTTACTTAATCTTAAATACACGTGTAATGGTATTACGCTTTATTTTGATGTAAATGCACATCCATTTGCGGGAATGGAATACCAATACCAGCTTCATCTAATGCCGCTTTTATTTGCTGGTTCAATTCAAATTGAACAGGCCAATAATTGCTTGTTAAAACCCATGGGCGAACCACAAAATTAACTGAAGAATCTCCCAGTGCTGAAACCCCAACGGTATAAACCGGATCTACCAACACTAATGGATGCTTATCTAAAACGGCTTTCAATACCTGCTCAGTCTTTTTCAAATCCGCATCGTATGAAACACCAACAGTCATATCAATACGACGAGTTTCATGACGCGAATAGTTAACGATAGGACCACCAGTCACCTGCGCATTAGGCACAACAACATGACGATTATCAGGAGTTGTTAGAATGGTAGAGAAAATCTGAATTTCTCTAACACTACCAGACACACCTGACACCTCAACAAAATCCCCAGTCTTAAACGGTCTAAATGTAATAATTAAAATACCTGATGCAAAGTTTGCTAATGAACCCTGTAGCGATAATCCGATGGCTAAACCAGCAGCACCTAACACAGCAATAAAAGATGACGTTTCAATTCCTACATGAGCAAGCACAGCAATCAACACCGCAAGTTTTAGAAATATCTGTAAAAAATTACC
This sequence comes from Bermanella sp., assembly GCA_034112345.1. GTDB lineage: Bacteria > Pseudomonadota > Gammaproteobacteria > Pseudomonadales > Oceanobacteraceae > Bermanella. The sequence goes on from JAWUVN010000054.1 coordinate 4,570, forward strand.
GGCAAACACCGCAACAGCATAATCAACTCCACGTTTCTGCATGATTTTTTGCATCACAGCAGAAATAAAGTTAGAAGCTTTAAACCCTAACCATAGCGCTAAAAAAGCAGTTACTAGACTGATACAACCCTGTAAAATAATAGGCTGTTTTTCAACTAGCCAACTTGTAAGTACGTCCATTAATTACCTTCACTATTATATTAGTTTCACTATGATATTAGTTTCACCATAAATTCATCACCACTATATAGACAGCAGCAATAACAGAGGCATCACGTTACCTGAAAATAACATAAAATCCTACTTGTACGCTTTACAGACAAACATAAAAAAGGCCAACTCTTTCAAGTCAGCCTTAAATTTTAAACGACTGTAAATGGCTTTACCCAGCCACTAACCTCGCCCAACTATGCCTCTAGAAATCACCTCTTTCATAATTTCTGATGTGCCCGCATATATAGTTTGCACTCTAGCATCCACATAGAATCGAGAAATAGGGTATTCAAGCGTATAACCGTACCCACCAAACAACTGCAAGCACTCATCTACCACTTTGCACTCCATTTCTGTGGCACTCAGCTTTAAAATAGACGCCTCCTCTGTTGTCATCTTACCTTCGCGATACCGAACCTTGCACTGCTCTATATAGGCACGACAAAGCTCCATTTGGGTTTTAAGTTCTGCCAACTTAAAGCGTGTATTTTGAAATTGTGCAATAGACTTCCCAAATGCTTTTCGCTCTTTAACATAATCAATGGTCAAGGCCAGCGCGCCATCAGCGGCACCCATGGATTGTGACGCCACCCCTAAACGCTCTCGTGGCAATTCCTGCATTAAATATACAAACCCTTTACCTTCTTCACCCAGCATAGCGCTGTGTGGCACACGCATATCTTCGAAAAATAATTCTGCTGTATCACCGGCATGCTGACCTATTTTTTCAATTTTATTTCCTCGAGAAAAACCCTTAACACTAGCATCAACAATGAACAATGAAATACCCTTTGAACCAGCAGTCGGATCCGTTTTGGCACATACAATCACTAGACCAGCTTGCAACCCGTTGGTGATAAACGTTTTTGAGCCATTAATAACCCACTCATCACCATCACGTACAGCATGTGTTCTCATTCCAGCTAGGTCGCTGCCCGCACCAGGCTCTGTCATAGCAATTGCACCAACGGCCTCGCCTGTTACCATTTTTGGTAACCAATAGTCTTTTTGCTCTTTACTGCCGATATGATCAATATAAGGTGCCACAATATTACTGTGGATATTCAATCCACCCGTTAATCCCCCAAAACCCATTCTTGCAGTCTCTTGCAATAGTATTTGGCTCACTTCAAAATCGGCTCCTGCAGCACCATATTTCTCATCGAGATCGACGCATAATAAACCAGCGTTGCCCAGCGTGTTCCATAAAGCTCTAGGTGCTTTTCCATCTTTCTCCCATTTTTCGTAATGCGGAGAAACTTCCTGCTCAAACGCCCGAACAATCATGTCACGGAATAATTCCAAATCTTCGCTTATTGCAGTCATCATTTTACCTATTATTATATTTAACTCTTTTGCATTTTGTATGGCTGTTAGATCAGTGGCAATGGCTATTTCGGATATTACTGGTTTTGTCTGAAATTCATGATTAATTTGTAAGTTATAGACAATCCTACAAACTATTTATGCCAGATAATAAAAAAGCCCGACACACAAACTGTATCGAGCTTTTTGTTTTAGAGTTAGAAATCAAATAAAACTACTTATCCGATTCCTGTGCTTCTAGAGCCAATTGGTACAACTGATTTTTCTTATACCCTGTATGCTTAGAAGCTAATGCGGCCGCCTTTTTCATTGGTAATTCTTCTGCGAGCAACAAGGTTAAATCTAAGGCTTCTTGTGACACCTCTAATTTTTTCTTAGAAAATGCCCCACGAATCATGACTACAAATTCACCACGCTGCTGATTACTATCCGCCTCCATTGCGCTTACGATACTGGCTGCTGTTCCACGTAAAAAGGTTTCAAAGGTCTTAGTTAGCTCTCTGGCCACTACCAACTCCTTATCTTCACCCAATTCACTAACCAGATCTTTCAAACTGTCCAGTATCCGATGTGGTGATTCATATACTACAAGCGTTCGCTCTTCATTTTTCATAGCTGCAAAGTACTGCTTACGACCTGAAGTCTTTGGCGGCAAAAAACCATCAAAAATAAAGCGATCGGTTGGCAACGCAGCCGCACTAAGTGCTGTAATGATGGCGCACGCTCCTGGTATAGGCACAACACCAAACCCTGCCTCGGATACCGCTTTAGCCACATGAAAGCCCGGATCTGCAATCAACGGCGTTCCGGCATCACTGACCAGAGCAACATTCAAACCTGATTTAAGCTTTTCAACGATCGAACTTGCCGCAAACGATTCATTATGGTCATGCGCTGCTAATAAAGGCTTTTGTATACCAAGGTGATTTAACAGCCTTTTTGTATGACGCGTGTCTTCTGCAGCAATAATGTCGACCATTTCTAACACTTCCTGTGCTCGAATCGTGATATCAGCCAAATTTCCTATGGGTGTAGCCACCACATAGAGCTGATTTTCTGCCATAATGCTCGCCTTATTTAGTTACCAATTATTAAGTGGATTATGTTGAATTTTCGCTTCTGTGTCTTTTTTATCTTCGTTTTACTGCTAGCGGCATGCTCTAGCCAGCAAAAACAATCCTCTCAGCTAGAGCTAAGCCCTCAAGAAGAGCCTATTCTTGTGAAAGTTGAGCGCCTGTTAATTGAGCAACGCTATTTAGATGCGCAAGATACACTCAATGATATTGATATTTTCAGCCTCAATCAAAAAGAGCAAACCAATTTTTATTGGTTAAAAGCCCAATTATCCGTTTACCTAGGCCGTGGCGACGATGCAATTACAGCCATGAATGCTGTTCCACCGGGCGCATTTTCACAACTGGAGCATGTAGACCCTAATGCACCAGGCTTCTTAAGAGCCACAGCCTTACACCTACAAGGTCAATTTATAGCCAGTGCTCGTGAACGCATGTTTCTATCTGGCGTATTAACCGACGAACTGTACGAACAAAACCATCAAGCTATTTGGAACAGCCTGCTACAAGCTGAAGAATCTAAAATCACCGAACTGGCCAATAAAACGACCACCCCTCTATTCAAAGGCTGGTTAAATCTCGCTTTAATTATCAAGCGCAATCAAATCGACATAGATAAACAATTAAGCAAGCTGCGCACATGGCAGGTCCAGTATGAAAACCACCCAGCAGCTAAGGCCCTTCCTGGCGACCTAGACTTATTAGAAGATTACGTAGAAACCAAAGCTAAATATGTGGCTATCATGCTGCCATTAAGTGGCAAACTTGCGTCTACGGGTACAGCAATAAGAGATGGTATTATGGCTGCTTACTATCAAGCCAAAAAAGCCGGCGCCTCAGTTCCTGATGTACGCATTTACGACACATCTAAAACAAAAGATTTTTGGAGCTTATATAAGCAAGCAATACTGGATGGTAACGAACTCGTTATTGGCCCTCTAGCTAAGCAATCTGTAACGCGCTTACAGCAAGAAAGCCGATTGCCTGTGCCAACACTTGCACTTAATTATGGCAAGCGAGACGCCACTGAAAACCCAGAGCAACTCTTTCAATTCGGCCTAGCAGTAGAAGACGAAGCAGCCTTAGCGGCTTTATATGCACGCCAACAAGGTTATCACAACGCCATCGCACTCATTCCTAAAGGCCCATGGGGCGAACGAGTATTCAATCGTTTTAGCGAAACCTGGCAAGCGCAAGGCGGGCAATTAATTGAAGCTCAATTTTTTAATGGCAAAGGTGACTATAACAAGGTTATCAGTAAACTATTCGCGATTGATGACAGCGAAAGACGCGCCCGCAGCTTAAGAAAGCAGCTTGGAGCCCGTATCGAATTTCAAGCCCGACGCCGTGATGACATCGACTTTATATTTGTTGCCGCACTGCCACAACAAGCACGCCAAATCAAACCCACACTGGCATTCAACTTTGCTAAAGATATCCCAATGATTGCTACTAGCCAAATATACTCTGGCAAACCATCACGAATTAAAGACCGTGACTTAAATTCTGTGATTTTTTGCGATATCCCTTGGATGCTAGAAAATAGTCCTCTTAAGCGCCAAATTCATAAACTATGGCCAAAATCTAAAGGCGGATTAGACAGACTGTATGCATTGGGTATTGATGCTTATCAGCTATACCCTAGACTGGGCCAAATTAAAGTATTAAAAAACAGCAGTATTAACGGGCAAACTGGCCAACTGGCAATGGATCGTCACGGACAAATTGTTCGCTCACTGCCTTTTGCTGTATTCGAAAAAGGTTTAGCAAAAAAGACACAAGGATATGTGGCACATGCTGAAAGTCAGCAAGGTACTCGAAAAGGTTTTTAAGAAACCAATAACAACTTCCAAGGTCAAAGTCTCTAAGGCTGGCACTACAAAGGCTAGGACCAGCACTAAGGAAGATGGGCAATTCTTTGAAAATAAAGCCTGCCAATACTTAAAACAACAAGGGCTTACGTTAAAAGCCAGAAATGTCAGTTTCGCCAGCGGTGAAATTGATCTGATTATGCAAGATAAGACACACCTTGTGTTTGTTGAAGTAAGGTTTAGGCAACACAATAAATATGGCGGCGCAGCTGCTAGTGTTGACCTAAGAAAACAAACCAAATTAATTAAAACAGCCCAACTGTACCTGCAAAAACAGTATGGCAACCAACCACCAAGCTGCCGCTTTGATGTCATAGCCATTGAAGGCAATAAGCAGCAGTTTGAAGTGGACTGGATTAAGAACGCCATAAGCTAGCGTTTAAGACCTAGCCTAGGTATGCTTTAAAAAAATAAAGAGACGGCTTTATGCATTTTCAAGAACGAATTAAATCACATTTTCAGGCAAGTATAGAAACCAAGCAAAAAGCCACAGAAATATTGGCTCCCGTTATCGAACAAGCCAGCGACAGCATGGTAAATTCATTGTTAAGCGGTGGTAAAATCCTAACATGCGGTAATGGTGGCAGTGCGGGCGATGCTCAGCATTTTTCATCTGAGCTACTTAACCGCTTCGAAAGAGAGCGCCCAAGCCTACCTGCGATAGCCCTAACAACTGATAGCTCTACCGTTACTTCTATTGCCAACGATTACAGCTACAACGAAATATTTTCTAAACAAATTCGCGCACTGGGTAATACTGGCGACGTACTGATGGCCATTTCAACCAGTGGGAACAGCGCTAATGTGGTTCAAGCCATTCAAGCTGCTCATGATCGTGAAATGCGAGTAGTAGCACTTACAGGTAAGAATGGGGGGGATATGGCCTCACTATTACTGCCAGAAGACATAGAAATTCGTGTCCCTAGTGAGGTAACAGCTCGAATTCAAGAGTCACACCTAGTAGTTATTCACTGCCTTTGTGACTTAATTGATTGGCAGTTATTTGGTCCACTAGAGTAATGCCTAAAATAACTTAATGACAGACATAAAAAAACAGAGCTTAAGCTCTGTTTTTTTATGTCTCGATAATCAGGTCATTACTTAACAACGGTTAACGAAGGCCGACCGATTGAAGTAACTTTCTCACTACCCAAAGATGCTTTTGGCACTTCTTTAAGTGGTTGAGGTGGCGGTGTACTTGGATCTGGAGCACCAGCTTCATTACCAAATACCATTCCCTCGCCATTCTCTTTCGCGTAAATAGCAAGAACTGCCACAATCGGTACATATACATTTTGAGAAACGCCCGCAAAACGCGCATTAAAACTCATCCCCTCATTATTAATAATGAAGTCTCGTACAGCACCAGGATTAACATTTAAAACAATCTGCCCATCATCTACATGCTCCATGGGAACCTGCACACCAAGTATATTGGCATCTACTAAGACATACGGAGTGCACTCATTATCTAAAATCCACTCATACAATCCACGCATCAAATATGGGCGAGATGGATTCATTCGCGAATCTCTCTTTCAGCTTCAGATAAGCTAGCTTGAAAAGACTCACGTTCAAACAAACGCTCCATGTAAGCATGGATATCCTTTGTTTGTTTTTCAGGTAAATCAATACCAAGCATTGGTAAACGCCACAATAAAGGTGCTGTTACACAATCAACAATGCTGTATTCATCATTCATAAAGTAAGGTTTTTCAGCAAAAATTGGCGATGTACTGATTAAGCTTTCACGTAATTCTTTACGAGCAGCAATAACAGCATCATCATCTTTATTCGCAATAATAATATCTGCCAATGTGCACCAGTCACGCTGAATGCGGTACAACCATAAACGACTTTCAGCGCGGGCTACAGGGTAAACCGGCAGCAATGGTGGATGAGGAAAACGTTCATCCAAATATTCCATCATGATACCTGGCTCATATAAAACCAATTCACGATCAATTAGAGTCGGTACACTGTTATATGGATTTAACGACGCTAAATCTTCAGGAGGATTATTTGGGTCTATGTCATGTATCTCTACCGCTACACCCTTTTCTGCAAGAACGATACGTACGCGATGACAATAATGGTCGATGCCATCTGAAAAGAATGTCATCGAAGAGCGCTTGGCTACTACACCCATAAAGATTGTCCTCAAAATAAAAATAAAAAACTCGGCCGACGATTATATAGCATCTACATAGAGTTGTGGGATTTATATGCCTGAATGCATAAAAACACTCACAGAAAACCCAGTATCAATACTCATACCCTATCCTACAACCCAAAAAAAACCCCAACCATAACAGTTGAGGTTTTTTTGATACTCACCAATTAATAATTAGTGAATGTCACGCCAGTACTCACGGTTCAAATAATAAACCGGAATAAATAAGATCACTAGAAACAATAAAACCCAGTAACCGATATTTTGACGCTGCAGAGCAATAGGCTCACCCATGTAAACTAAGAAGTTTGTAAGGTCAGCAACAGTGCCATCAAATGCTTTCTGATCAAGCTTGCCTTTCTCAGTAAGATATAGAACACCTTCTTTCTCTTCATACAGCTCACGACCTGTTAGCGGATCAAAACCAACCACTACAGGTGCAGTACCCATAACCTGACGACCCTGAAGACCTTCAAGTACATGCGGCATACCTACATCCTTAAATACAGCATTGTTCACGCCGTATGGACGAGATGCATCCTCATAAAAACTACGAAGATAGGTATACACCCAATCAGCACCGCGAACACGTGCAACCAATGTTAGATCAGGAGGTGTAGCACCAAACCATTTCTTAGAATCTTCAGGACGCATAGCGATTTCCATCAGATTACCAATACGTGTTTCAGCAAATATCAGGTTTTCCTCCATCAACTCTTCAGGAATACCTAGGTCACGAGCAACACGGTTATAACGTGCAAACTTAGTACTGTGACAACCCATGCAGTAGTTAGCAAAAACTTGCGCACCACGCTGCAAAGAAGCTTTATCCTCTAAATCCACCTTCATATCATCAAGATGAACACCGCCGCCAGCAGCAAAAGCAAAGACCGGCATAACAGCAAAAACGATTGCAATTAACTTTTTCATTAGCCTGTCACTCTCTCTGGTACGGGTTTAGTTTTCTCGTTAGCTGAGATATATGGCAAGGTAATGAACCATGCGAAGTAAATAAGCGTGCCGACCTGACCAAGAATCTGATATAGACCTGATGCTGGCTTAGTACCTAACCAAGTTAGCAACACAAAGAAGATAGCAAATACAACTAGATTGATACGAGAGATCAATCCTTTATAACGCCATGACTTCACAGGGCTGCGATCTAACCAAGGTAATGCAAACAAGATAGCAATCGCACCACCCATGGCTATTACACCACCAAGCTGCGAACTGATCGGGCCAATATCAAATGTGATAGCACGAAGGATTGTATAGAAAGCACCAAAATACCAAACGGGAGCAATATGCTCAGGGGTTTTAAGGCCATTTGCTTCTTCGAAGTTGGCATGCTCTAGCATGTAGCCATTACCCTCAGGGAAGAAGAACAATACAAAACAAAATACAAATAAGAATACAACAATACCCACAAGATCATGAACTGTGTAGTAAGGGTGGAAAGGTACACCATCTAAAGGCGCGCCATTTTCATCTTTGTACTTCTTAATATCAATGCCGTCAGGGTTGTTAGAACCCACTTCGTGTAGCGCAAGTATATGCAAGATAACCAAAGCAACAATCACAAGCGGCAATGCAATCACGTGCAATGCAAAGAAACGGTTCAATGTAATACCTGATAACAAGAAGTCACCACGAACCCACTCAACTAAGTCCGGACCGATAACAGGTAAGGCACCAAAGATAGACAGAATAACTTGCGCACCCCAGTAAGACATTTGACCCCAAGGCAATACATAACCCATGAACGCCTCTGCCATTAACATTAAGTAGATCGCCATACCGAAAATCCAAATAAGCTCACGAGGCTTCTGGTATGAACCGTACATAAGACCACGAAACATATGCATGTACACAACAACAAAGAAGAACGTTGCACCTGTAGAATGCAGATAGCGGATCAACCAACCCATCTCAACATCACGCATAATGTATTCAACAGAAGCAAACGCGCCTTCTGCAGTTGGCGTATAAGACATCGTTAACCAAACACCCGTCAGGATCTGGTTAGCCAGCATCAGCATAGAAAATACGCCGAAGAAATACCAAAAGTTAAAGTTCTTAGGGGCATAGTACTTAGACATATGCTTTTCGAACGTAACCGTAACGGGTAGACGATGGTCAATCCAACCCATTAAATCTTGAAGCTTACTCATTATGAATTCTCCTCATCAACACCGATGATCAAGGTGTTCTCATCCACGTAAGAATAAGGTGGAATATTAAGGTTTTTTGCTGCCGGAGAACCGTTAAATACACGACCTGACAAATCAAAACGAGAACCGTGACAAGGACAGAAAAAACCACCGAACCACTCTTCTTGGAATGGCTGAGGTTTTACTTCCGGCACAAACTTAGGTGCGCAACCAAGGTGAGTACATACACCCTCAATTACAGCAATCTCAGGCTTACGTGAACGCTGAAAATTATCAGCATAAACTGGCTGCTGGCCTTTATCTGTATTATCAGGATCTTTTAGACCCGGAGCTGGAGCATCGCCTTCTAAGTAAGCGAGAGTCTCATCCGTGCGTCGCACGATATAAACCGGCTTACCACGCCAAGCAACGGTAACCATTGCACCAGGCTCAAGCTTACCAATATCAGCCTTTGAAGGTGCACCAGCCGCTTTCGCCTTCTCGTTCGGAGCCCAAGACTTCACAAACGGAATCGCTATTCCTACAGCGCCAACACCACCACCTACTGCCGTTGTGGCAATAAGGAAGCTACGTCGGCCATTATTTACGCCATCATTGCTCATTCAGGCATTCTCCCATCAACTTTTTTGAGTTCTTTTTTGTGCAGTACATCAATACCATCTCTACAGCACCAATTTAGCGTATAAATATTAACGCTATAAGTAATACCCACCGGTTTAAAGGCCGATATTCGCCAACTATCTTCTTACTAAAGCACAATAGACAGTCGGCGTAAAAATTTCGGCACAAATAGTAATGAAATGTCGCTTTTCTTACAAGGCACCATATCAATTAACCGTGAGTTTTATTGACATAACCCCTTGATTTTAGGCAAAAAAAAACGTCCAGATCGAAATCTGAACGTTTTTTTGAGCAACAGCCCAAAAACGAATTAACGTTTTGAGAACTGAGGCTTCTTACGTGCTTTACGTAAACCAACTTTCTTACGTTCAACTTCACGGCTATCACGAGTAACGTAACCAGCTGCACGAAGAGAAGGACGTAAAGTCTCATCGTATTCCATTAACGCACGAGTAATACCGTGACGGATCGCGCCAGCTTGACCAGAAGCACCACCACCAGAAACAGTGATGAATAAGTCAAATTTTTCAGCGTTTTCTGTTAAAACAAGTGGCTGACGAACAACCATGCGTGAAGTTTCACGACCAAAATACTCTTCTAGAGTACGCTTGTTAACAACGATCTTACCAGTACCCGGACGTAAAAATACACGAGCTTTCGAAGATTTACGACGGCCAGTGCCATAGTTTTGATTTGCTGCCATGATATAAGCCTCTTAAACCTTAAGTTCTTTTGGTTGTTGTGCTGTATGCGGATGCTCTGTACCAGCATACACTTTCAACTTAGTGAACATTGCACGACCCAAAGGGTTCTTAGGAAGCATGCCTTTAACAGCTAGCTCAACTACACGACCAGGCTTACGCACTTGAAGGTCGTCGAAGTTTATTTCACGTATGCCACCAGGGTAACCAGTGTGACGGTAATACATTTTATTCTGTGCTTTAGTACCTGTTACAGCTACTTTATCAGCATTAATAACAACGATGTAATCGCCAGTATCAACGTGAGGAGTGTATTCAGGCTTATGCTTACCACGTAGGTGAGAAGCAACTAAAGTAGCTAAACGTCCAAGAGTGGCGCCTTAGGCGTCAATCACGAACCATTAGCGTTTTACAGTTTCGGGTTTTGCAGTATATGTTTTCATAATATTTCTTAATTCCGCCTAATCAGCATGTTACCAACAACGACCGGGTCATCCAGAAGGAGCAACACAGTGTTAGGGCTTCGTTCGGGGAAACGATGGCGGCAGATTATACAGAACATATTTAGGATATCAAAGGGTAATTTAACCTAACTTAAACAAGGCTGACCAAGCAGACTAGAACGCTGCAGATCTAAATCTCATATTCTTATGCCTTAGCTTTCACCACATTCATCACATAGGCAATTTAGTTCGATTTGAGGGCTCTGAAGATAGAAGCCTGCTTCCTTAACACCCCGCTCTAAATCATTAATTATTGAAGACTGAAGGCCAACCTCACGCACCTTGGCACATTGACTACACACTAAGAACTGGGGCACCTGATGACTATGATCACAACAGATATGTGAGCACGCCACGTATTTATTAGCCAACTGTAACTTATGGGCAATGTTATGGTCTTGAAGAAAATCTAATATTCGGTATACCGACATCACGGGCAGCACTTCGTCAAAGTGATCTTTTGCATACGCCACAATTTCATAAGCCGACATTGCTTTCTCTGATGCTAATAAGCAAGAAAACACCAATTTTCGCTTGGTGGTCAAACGAGTGCCATTATTAGTAAGCTGCAACGCCACCTGACTAATTACATAATCAACATCTTTCATGTAGCGCGGCTACCCAGTGTAATATCAATCTTAAAAACACATTGTACCACTCAAAAAGCAGCCTTGCGCTAAACCGCTCTATATATACTTAGCAACCCAACGATTTTTATTATGTAACTTCCAAGGTAAATAGTGCCTTGCACAAACCCATGTAATGAAGATCACCATAGATGCAAATAAGCACGTCTGAAAGTACGTCAACGAAAATCCTTCTGGCAACCCTGTTAACGTTTGGCCATAAGTCATATCCTCTAAGCCAAATCCAAACACAGGAATCAGTATCCAACTCAATAAATGCCCTACATATAAATGTAATATATAGGAGAACATACTGGTCTTACCTAGTACTTGTAAAAAGCCCTGTGAAAATGTCACCTTCAATTTTGCGAAGAAATAAAGCAGCATCAAACCCACACCAACAGTTAAAAGCATAAACTGCAATGAAAGTGGATACTTGGTGGGATTTAGAAAAGACATCACCGTTAAATGCCACTCACTAAAAAATGTAAACAACCCTGGATCACCGTATAAATTAAACACCCTTAAAATACTATACAACCCAATACACGCCACCCCAGTTTTCAGCATCAATTGTTCAAACTGCCGCGAAAACCCACTCGCCACATAAGCCCTACCCAACATGTAAGCCAATGCCATCAATCCCATAACAGGCAGCATTGGATAAGTGGTTCTTACCTTAAAATCCATGGGTAACAGCAATACATTTTTCTGATGGAAGATAGACCAAATATAATAACTAACCGACCCCTCATCAAATCGAACCCCATGAAACAAGTCATGAAAAAATACAACGGAAACGCCCATCAACATTACCGCCTTTAAACCCATCAACCTAAACACACCCAAACCAATAAAACCCCAACCAATCGCCCATATAATTTGAGCATATAACATTGGGTAAGTGGGATTAAAACTCCAAGACCATGACACTAAAGTAAATTCCAGACCGATTAAAACTAGGCCTCGTATAATTAATGCTTTTGCAAACTCACGACTATTTGAATGACGCACCTCAGTCATTGCCGCTGACAGTCCGGATAAAAAAATAAATAATGGCGCGCAAAAGTGGGATAAAAATCGAGAAGCAAATACCTTCTCATCTGTTCCTGGTATCGTCATAGGATCGGTAACATTATAATCAATGCAAAAAACCATACTATGATCCAGCACCATAAATAAAATAATCAAACCACGAAGTATATCAATATGGTGCAACCGACTCGCTGTACTCTGATTCATTTTAATCTCTCATTAAAAATAAAAAATGGCGGCTCACTTTAAAATGAGCCGCCGTTCAATCAACTAATAAGCTTAAAAACTAAAATGCAACAGCCAGTGACACACTGCCATTCACACCAGCACCAGGTGAATGAATTGTGCTTGTACCGTCTGAACTAAAGTCATATACATATTCTGTGTACTCGTCTGTTAAGTTATTAATTTGGAACTTAACCACACCCCAAGACAATTGATAATCAGCACTCACACCTAACGTAGTGTAACCACCAAACTTTCCACCCGCATTGGCTTCGTTTACGTAATAATCTCCTTGAGATCGAATGTGCAACCGAGTGATTAAGGATTCCATCACTTGGTAATTAAGACCTAATGAGGCGGTATAAGAAGGTATACTGCGGATCTCATTACCTTCATTAGAAGCGTTGTCATCCGAACCTTTAATAATTTCAGAATCGATTTTTGTATAACTTCCCCAATAAGACCATTTTTCAAATAAGTCCCCTTGCAGTGTTAAGTCATAACCCTGACGATTTGTTTCGCCAATATTCTGAGCCGTACCATCCACTGTAATATATTCATCACTTGCTACTTGTTGCCACAGAGAAAAACGAGCAGTTAAAGCTGTTGACGAAAACCATTGCGAGCCTAATTCCCAACCATCATTTAATGAAACCTCTCGATCACCAGTATCATCTGCTGTATAAGCAGCACTACCAAATGGTGTCTGAAAACTGCGACCAACATTAGCAAATACTTTCAAACTTTCTGTTGCGATAGCAGTAACATTTAACTTGGGCTGAACAATGGTTCCGAAGTCATACATCTCTTTAGCTTCACCCGTTTCTAGGTTAACAAAATCACCATCTAACTGATCAATGCGTACAGCCACATTCCATTCCAAGCGATCATTTACCTTATGATTTAACTTTGTGAATATGCCCACGTTTGATACATCATAATCATAATTACGAGACACGCTTGAATAGTCGCGCACCCTTTCATTATTAATCGTTCCAAACCTTTGCTCTAGATTGTCTTGATTTTGATAGTTTGCACCAACCTCTAACGACCAATCGCTGTTCATATCCCAATTAACATTTGCAATAAAACCTTTCTGTGTTTGATCATCAAAACGGTTAGTTAAATCACCTGCATCACTAAAACGAACCCAACGTTCTCGTTCAAAGTTTTGGTTATAAACTTTTAAATTTGTTTTAAGGGCATCATTAATTTTATGAGCAATGCTGACACTCAAATGCTCAGTTTGCTTATCTCCACCGTCTTGACCAGCATAACTGGCTGATTGAGTTGGATCTTCTTGCGCACTCTCCTCATCTAAATACCCTGGTGCATCACCATCGTAGCTGGATAAGCGAACGTTCAAATCAACCACCGTTTTCTCAGTTGCATGCCAATGCCAATTTGCAGATGCCGCCATTTTTTCTAAATCAGTATGATCTCGATAACCTTCTGACGATCTCACCCCCAATGAATAATGCTGAGAAACACCCATAGCAGAAAAGCCCGTATACGCTTGCAGCTCTTGAGTATCAAAACTACCCGCTGTTAACTCAACCTCAGTTCCTTTGTCTTTGCGCGTATTTACGCGATAGTTACCAGCCACATTATTTAACCCTAAACTGGCATCACTGTTACCTTTGACCACCGTCACATTATCTATCGCGATAGGAAACAATTGGTCTAGCTCGTTATAACCGTTATGGAGATTGGCTGGCATACCATCTATTAATAATGCAGCGTGAGGGCTTGAGCCATCCCCCGCAAAACCACGAATTGCAATATCTGCATTAATTAAACCCTGGTTATATCTAGAAAAATAAACACCCGGTATCTTGCTGAACAACTCAAGCGTGTCATTAACATGCTCATACTCCAGCTCTTCTCGGGATAATATATCCACTGAACCAGACAAACCTGGGGCCTTAATCTGCCCTGCGTCACCAATCACATTAATCGTCTCCAACACTTGAGAGCTCTCTTGAGCCTTTGCTAAAAGCAAAGGACTGGCACTAACTGCTAGTAACGTCAAAGACGTTTTTTTCAACAAACCTTTCATAACCTACGTACCCAATTCTTTAATTATCGAGAAAATACACCCAACAGGGCGAATTCGGCGCCATTCTAAATTGATATGTTACAACATATCAATTACTTCATAAAATAAAATAAAAAAATGCCTGAAAAAAGGCCGTCAACGTATTTCAGGATGGGACAGAGGAAGGTAAATCACGAATTGCGTTACTAGGGGAAATGTATGAAACCTGGAAAAGGTTCGAAAGTGAAAAAGAGGATACTGATAAAAGATAGGTATTAGTAAGCCTTAAGTGCAATATATCGACACTTAAGGCACGTCACATCAATAACGCTCACCTTCTTTAAAGTGCATCAAGCCCCAAGTTAAAGATAAAAGCGCCACCACTAAGTTTAAAAGAATCGCCACCACCATACGCCCCTGCTGGGTTGGGCTGTCGTTATATCCAAGCAGCCCACCAAAATAGAACGCGATGACTGATCCCGCAAAAGCCACCAGCAACATACTAATCAAGAAATAGCCTCGCCCATCATCTAGCTTGATTTCAAACTGCTCAATTTGTCGGTAAAAATATTTAAATGACAGTACACACAGGCCAATGGTCAGTACCAATGTGAATATAAAGTACAAAATCATGAATCCACCCTAAATTTTAGCTCTATGCTAAGCGTAATACAGATTAGAAAAGGCTCAAGGCTGAATTGCCTTATGTGCAAAGTAATTACTGAAAGTATGTGATCGCTCACCCTTGAAGCTTCTATCACAGCAGAAATTAGACCATAAAAAGCCCTACTTCAGGTAACCAAAGCAGGGCTTTATCAGCACGTAACTTAATTGAAAGCTTAGTGCTCGCGTGTTGCTCGGAAGTTTACATCCGGGTAACGCTCTTCAGATAATTGTAAATTAATACGAGTAGGCGCTATGTAGGTCAGGTTATTACCCCCATCCAATGCCAAGTATTCATGAGCTTTTTTCTCAAACTCGGCCATTTTCACCTTATCACCACAATCCACCCAGCGAGCTGTTGCGACGCTGATTGGCTCATAAATGGCCTCAACCTTGTATTCATCCTTCAGTCGCTGTGCCACCACATCAAACTGAAGCACACCTACAGCTCCTACAATCAGGTCATTATTTCTCTTCGGACGGAATACTTGAACAGCACCCTCTTCAGACAACTGAATAATGCCTTTTAATAACTGCTTCTGCTTAAGCGGATCTTTAAGACGAATACGCTTGAACAACTCAGGTGCAAAGTGAGGAATACCCGTAAACTTCAAATCTTCGCCAGAAGTAAATGTATCACCTATTTGAATAGAACCATGATTATGCAAACCAATGATGTCACCTGCATACGCCGTGATAGCCGCTTCACGATCACCGGCCATAAAGGTTAAAGCGTCACCTATGCGAACTTCTTTACCCACACGTACGTGCTTGGCCTTCATACCTTGCTCGTACTTGCCGGATACGATGCGCATAAACGCTACACGGTCACGGTGTTTAGGGTCCATATTGGCTTGGATCTTAAAGACAAATCCTGTGAACTTTTCTTCAATAGGAGCCACGTCACGTACTTCAGTTTTACGCAGCTTTGGCGTTGGCGCCCAAGCGATTAAACCGTCAAGCATATGGTCTACACCAAAGTTACCCAGGGCCGTACCAAAATACACAGGGGTTAGCTCGCCAGCTAAAAACATCTCTTTATCAAATTCATTTGACGCACCGCGAACCAACTCAATCTCTTCTCTGAAATCATCAGCATACGGGCCCATTTCTGCTTCAAATTCAGGGTTGTTTAGACCCTTAATAACACGGCGCTCTTGAATAATAGAGCCTTGGCCAGTGGAATATAAAATAACTTCGTCGGTATACAGGTTATATACACCCTTAAATTCTTTACCCATGCCGATTGGCCAAGTAATAGGGGCACACATAATATTCAGTACGTCTTCAACTTCATCCATTACGTCAATTGGGTCACGTGTATCACGGTCCAACTTGTTCATAAAGGTTATAATTGGCGTATCGCGTAAACGCGTTACTTCCATCAATTTAACAGTACGTTCTTCTACGCCCTTGGCCGCATCAATTACCATTAAACATGAATCTACCGCCGTTAGAGTACGGTAAGTATCTTCCGAGAAATCTTCGTGCCCTGGTGTATCCAATAGATTCACTAAGCAATCGTTATACGGAAATTGCATCACAGAGGTAGTAATCGAAATACCACGATCCTTTTCCATCTGCATCCAATCAGACTTAGCATGCTGATTAGAGCCACGACCTTTCACCGTTCCCGCCTTTTGAATGGCGTTACCGAACAACAATACCTTTTCAGTAATGGTGGTCTTACCCGCATCGGGGTGGGATATGATGGCGAAGGTGCGGCGCTTGCCTACTTCGCTGATTTGATCGCTCATAATTCTGAATTCGATAATGCTGAAAAATTGCGCGCATTATAGCCACTTGAGCGCCAAGATACGAGAACAAAGCTCAGTAGACGGTTATTCCTGATTACAGCGTAAACAGGCGTATTCAGGCTTTATTGCGCCAACGGTTCATGCGGCAAGCCTCTAACTAATCGAAACTAGCACTCTGTAATAGCATTGCTAAACTAAAATAAGAGTAAAACCTGTTATAACAACCGGACAAGTAAACTTTGAAGCCAAGCCAACTACTTCTTAGGGCAAAAGCCTTTAATCATCTATTTGATTCCATTGTAGTTACTGATGCTCAGGGCATTATCACTGATTGGAATCGCGGTTCTGAAGCATTATATGGCTACTCAGAAAATGAAGCCGTGGGCCAATCTGTCAGCATGCTGCACGTACCTGAAGACATTGACCATGTCACTGCTGATGTTCTTGAAGCTCTCGCCTCTGATGGCAAGTGGACAGGCGAGGTGCGCATGCTTAGAAAAGACGGCTCTATTGGATGGATCGAGTCTATGTGTATTCCAATTTTAGATGACAATCAAATCATGATTGGGGCTTTAGGTATTAATCGGGACATTACCCAGCGTATAAACGAGACCGAACAATTACGCTACCAAGCTAGATTTGACCACCTGACCAATATTCCAAATCGACTTTCATTAGTCGAACGTATCGACCACCTGATTGATCAATACGATCGAAATAATCATTCGTTCAGCCTTCTGTTTATCGATTTAAACAACTTTAAGCAGATCAATGATAACTATGGCCACTCAGCTGGAGACTTTGTATTAAAAGAAGTCTCCGAAAGAGTATCCCAAACAATTAGGAAGTCAGACATGGTGGCGCGTATAGGGGGCGATGAATTTGTTATATTACTAGAAAACACGTGTAAGAAATCAGATATACAGTTGACCATCAATCATTTAATAAAAGCCTTAAATAAAGGCATCATGGTTAAAGGCCAATCCATTAATATTCAATCAAGTGTCGGGTTTTCTGTATTTCCTGATAATGGAAAGTGTTCTGACGAATTATTATCCTATGCAGATAAAAGCATGTACGCCCATAAGCAAGCATCAAAAGTATAGCGTCTCACCTACCGCCTCGAATAAAATACACATCAATAATCTTTTGGTACTGATTTTCTCAATACATAACTGATAACCGATTTGGGCAATACTCTGGCTATCCGAATCAAGCCTCCTGTTATAAGCGGAAATAAATAGTCAGCTCGCTCTTTTGTTATGGCTTTTATTATATGTGTGGCCGCCGATTTTTCACTGATTTCAAATGGCGCAGGGATACCGTCATCCGATACTCGATCGGTTGCCACAAAACCCGGATACACAGACACAAATTTAATTCCAAACGGCTTCAATTCTGTGCGACAGGTGTCTATTAAAATACGGCACGCCGCTTTTGCAGCTGAATACGGCCCTTGCATGGGCAAACCTAAAAACCCCGCCAATGAATTAGTATGCGCAATCAAACCAAAGCCGTTAGTTTTCATATGTACAATTAACGGCACTAAAAAATTCACCATGCTGGTGTAATTTAAATTCATGTTATGGGTAATTTCTTCGACACTGGACTTACTCATATTAAATGATGGCCCATCACCCACATTCAATAATGCGACGTCTATTTTCCCAAAAGTATTTATTGTTGTCTCGATAGCTTGTTCTGCTTGCCCTGCATTCAAAGCATCACAACATATTGCTAACGCTTGCGAACCCAAACCCTGAATGTCTTCTTGTAAACTATCCAGTTCAGATTGACGCCTTGCGCACACAATCAAACGATTATTATTCCTAGCCAACTGAAGCGCGACAGCGCGACCAATTCCCGAACTGGCCCCGACAATCAAAATGGTTTTATTTACTAGCCTCATAAAAATAAACCTGCCATCCACTGGCGTGTTGAATGCATCTTAAGCGCCTATTATCCAGCGAGTAATGTTTGCTACTAGAATCCCCAGGTAATTACCCAATGCATAACCAATAATGGCCGCTGCAAAACCCGGTAAAAGAATTTCTCTATTTTTAAGCGCACCTGAAATAACAGGGATAAATGGCACCGACATAATCGCAGCAGAAGAAGTAATCAAAAAGGTATCCGTATCAATTTTTGCTAATTTACATAACACAGCCTGTAAACATAAAGACCCCACCAATATAAACGTAATATACCCAGCTAATGACAAATCGATATTTGAAATGATATTCGTATCTATCATGGTTCCTGTGGTAAAGCAAAACACTAAAATCAAATACATGCCTAATTGAAAGCTGTTGGCTAGATTTCTAATCTTAGGAACAAATGAGGCCACAAGGCCCAGTGTGGTAATTAAAATAATGGTCATCACGGATGCCAGAGACTCAGGCAACACACTTGCCACACCAACTGACATACCCACCACCAATAAAGAACAGATCAAGCCTAATGCCGTTTGAGAAATGTACGCAGGCTGTATTAGCTTTTTATAAGCATGAGCACTTTCATCCGTCATATGCTCCATTCCCGCATAATCCGTATCTCGAGAGGAATTCTTACTGACATAAGGATTTAGAAATAAACCGAAAAGTTTTTGCGCAATGGTCATAACAAAAATAAGATACATGGCTGAAAAAATTAAATCGTAAGTCACCATGGTTAAGAAAATAGAATCATCCCCTTCTATTGCCGACTTAATCGCCCCCATATTCGGACCACCACCTGTGTATGCGCCCACAGACATACCCGCAACCTGCCAAACATTATCTACCTGATCTGAAAACAATACGGCACCCACAATACTCACAACCATCACCGATAGAAGCGCAAGCCCCATACCCTTCAAAGTATCACCCGCCATATTTAATGCGGCCTTCACATTAATTGAAAACAACAATAATGGTAAGGCGATGGCAATACTGATTTCAGATATATTTTTTTGAACCGGCATGATGATGTCGGCAGGAAAAATGGATTATAGATCCACTGTCATGGCCAGTGTAATGCCCGTGGCAAATGCCAGTACCACCACGCCTATTTTTTCTAAGAAACCAATACGCTGGCACAAAAAAATCAACAGCGCGGGAATCATTAAATAACATAATGCTAATGCCATACTAAACATCTCTTATTTCTAATTATTATTTTTATCGCAGATTAAACATTCATTTAAACCAGATCCAATCATTCCGACCTTTTGGATTCAAACACTGGCCACCAATCCACTATTTTCCCATCGTCGTATACAGCGACCTCACCAAACTGTAAAAACACAGCCTCGCTTTGCGTAGGCCTAAAATACATAAAGTCATCAACGTTAATTTGATCACTGGCTTTTAACTCGTACATTTCTTGGTTACTTGAATGCCCCAGAATATTGGCTCGCTTTGAATCCGCTGGATAACAAGGTTGTGCTAACCAGTTACCGCCATAAATAAAACAAGCTTTTCTTGGTAATAAACCCACGCGGTGCATCAATTTAGACAAGCTCTTTGCCATCGGCAGCTCTGGGTCTTTAATCACTTTTAAAACTGGCGCTGCAATAAACGCCGCGGGCACATGATGATCAAGTGTAAATACATCAAAATCAGTGGGCTTAACCAAGGCTGAAGCCGTGGCTATTTCGTTTATCAATCCTATTTTTTCATATAAGGGGTATGTGGTGCTGCCACCCGAGTTAAATACAAGTTTGGCCAAGCTGTCTTCACCAAATACAGACGCAATAGAATCTACAAATACTTGGTAAATATTCCAAGCTTGATCAAACGCTTTTTTAGGCCCACCAATAAAGCCAGGCACCTTGGTAATATGGGCTTCGTATCCCATCAAACCAGATAACTGAAGATGCTTATGATTTTGAATAAAAATAAGCGTAGCTTCAAACTCGTTAACTTGATTAAAACCACCACGATGTAAGCCCACATCAATTTCTAAGCTGATACGCATATTAATGTCGAGTTTTTCCGCCAAAGCACCGTACTGGGCAATGCGATCATAGCTATCGATTAACCACTGCAATTGTTTTTCAGGATTGAACGTATCTTGTGTGGTCGGCTTACTTTGAGTAGTTTGATAAAAGGTCTCAACACTGCCCACAGGCATAGGCTTGCCCATGAGTATATCGGCATCAGGTATGTGCTCAATGACATGCTGTAAAAATGGCATGTGAAAGCTCATCAAGCGATTGGTACCTGCTTCTGCCATCAAATATTTCAACATAGAAACAGAAGGCAGTGACTTGGCTACAATTCTAAAATCAAAGCCACGCTCAGTGATGGTTTTCACCGCGCTTAAATTCTGATCCAAACGCGCCTTATCAACCACAAGGGTCGGCTGATGCACACCTGCATCACTTAATGCTTGAGATATGCGATTAAAATACTGCGGTGACAAAAGGTCTTTATGATTCGACGTGCCCACTGACATAGGTAGTCCACTGTGTATGTATGAAAATTGTATTTATTATTGGCTTATAAAAGCACAAATACACAGGTCAGACTATACAAGCCAGTAAGAATGGCCAGATTGACCAACCTTAGTGTTCATGAATGAACATTAAAGCTCAAAAAGGCGCTTGCGCGCCTTATTAAAAGTTGAGAAACATGACGACTGTTACTTTAATCCCTCTCTACTTTGGATCACAGAAAACCCATTAGAGTGTCTTCATATATTCTAGAAGCGCATCTTTATCGTAAATTGATAATTGAGTGCCATATTCATGCCCCTCTTTGCCATTTCCTCTTATCGTTGTATCTAGCAAAAAATCACCCGCATCAGTATAACCGACCCCATCTGTATCAAATTCAGTACTACCAATCAAAAAGCTCACTGGACGATCCGCAGGCGCTTTTAATAAGTCCTCTAAAGTTCTTACAGATCCATTATGTAAAAATGGCCCTGTAAATGCGATGCCATCTAATGGTTTCGCTCTATACGATGTGGGGGTTATAGGTTGTTGATCAATATTACCTGCTGCATATTGATTGATTAAAGCGTCTACAGCATCTGCCGATGAAAGATTCGGGAAAGCTTTACCTGCCTTAATTTTGAAACCTAGCGTTTCTTGATGATTGGCCACTATCACTCGTGTATCAATGCCGAGCAAAACAAGCGCATTAAAACTATCAGGGAAATGCTCACCAAATGGAATACCTGTTTCAGGATCAACCGAATCAGGTCTTTGTGATGCGAGCACTGAACCTAGGATACCGCTTTTCTCTTTACGCAGACCATAATCTTCAGCAAAAGCTTCATCGGTACCCACATCGGTATAATGTACTCGGGTTACCTTAGTAAAACGACGCCCGATAGAGTTCGGAGTTGTTAGCTCACTATCATCAATGCCGTCTGATGTATCCACATGGCAACCTGCACAGGTTGAAGCATAAATATTCTTACCATGTGATGCTAATGCCTGATCAATTGTAGGAAAACTATTTGGCCATTTAGGTGAATGTACTTTATTAAGTGTTTGCTCCAGCTCAAAAAGATTGTCCACTTTAGGCGTAGCATCAAATAAGTTATTCAACCCTAGCTTCATACCAAACAATTCAAGCATGTCATCTATATTTTCATTTTCATCTATATTCGCATATCCAAATACACCTAATACCTCCCCTGTATTACGATTAATAGGATCAGTCCCAAGACAGTTTGTTTGTACACACTCTAAACTTGATGCATTCCAAATATAGGGGTAACTAACAGGGGCCGTTAATGCTGTCGCGTTAGAAATGCTCGAACCGGTATGATCAACATGAACTTGATTTAAAATTGCACCAATTGCATCAAGTCGTGCAGGGCCGTTTTCAAGCGCTGTTTGATTGCGAGCTTCATAATTGGATACGTATTCTAGCGATGCATTTAAATTGGTTTCAGCGAACCAACCATAACGTCTTTTATAGCGTTTTAATTTAGCTGGATCATGTTTATTGGCGTATAACGCAGAACTCAGCTCTCGTAAGAACCGCACCATATCTGAATTTGACTGACCCGCTTCGACATAATATGTATTATCTGCAAGCGTTACTTTACCTGTATGACACGCTGCACAAGTTAAACCTAAGTAATTTCGATAATCTAACTGGCTTTGATCTTTAACAAACCCAAAAGGTAAGTCACTCTGATTTAAATAGCGTTCAACACGCTCCCCTTGATCACCATTATAAGTTTCATCATCAACGGGATAAGGCATATCTTCTGGATATAAAAAACCCAGTTTTTCAAGATTCTCCCGTGAAGAAAACAACTCTTGGGAGTCAGCTTTTTCAATATTTAAAAATGTCTTCCACCTTACTAAATGAGACCCTTGTGGAATGCTATACCAGTCTTTTCGACAAGTATTTTCGCCATTATCATAACAACTTTGATCCCAACTATTCATCCAGTGAATAGGCCCCTGTGCAAAAGAGGGCAAAGAAAAACATGTTAAAAAAAATATTAGTATAACTTTTAATTTGGCATTCATAATCATCTCTTCTTAGTATTCTGACGAAAAATCATTGGTTTATTATTTCCAACAACCCATTCAAGTTCACGTTAAAAGCAGATAAAAGTTAAACCAAAAAATAGAGATCTACTAAATCTATATCATTAATAACTATTCAACCCAATATTTAAATTCAAGGTTAAATCTGCCAAAGAATAGCGCTAGCAATAATTACAACAAAATAGCATTAAATTTCCGCCAATAAATCTGAAATTAGAATTATGACTTCGACATTTAATGCCGAATTATTTTTATTATCCAACCTACATAATAGACTTAGACCCACAAATAAATAGGTTACTTTCATCATAAAAGAGGTTACTTTATCTAAAAAAATAATAATAAAAGGCTATGTTTTGAAAATATCCGTTAGCTACGCAAATCACTTAATCACTCTTATTAGAAAACAAGGCGAATTTAGTCTTACTCATTCGAATATAAATATTGATGAGGCCGTACTTGAGAATGAGTCAAATCTATTAAGCTTTACTGAAATCCAACCATTAATAGACAAGTTAATAGAATTACACCCAAACAAATGTATTGGTTTATATGTAGGGCACCGACAAACGCTCAGCACCTGGGGACGGGCTGGATTTGCAATCATGACAAGTAAAACGTTATACGATGCTATATCGCTGGGCTTAAAATACCACAGATCAACCGCTATGCTTGTGAACATCCGGTGTAATTTTATGGACACCGAACATTCCGAAGTATTGTTTACGCCAATAGAGAATCATGAAGAGTTTTTTCAATTCTGCTTTGAATCAACAGCTTCAAGTTTACTTAGTATTTACACCCAGCTCTCAAAAGAACACATAGAAATACTTAACATTAATATAAGTTATGAAATAAGTGATGAGAAAAAGAATGAGTACGAGAAATACTTTAACTGCTCTATAAACTCAAATTGTTCAGTGACATCGGTACACTTTAAACTGCCAAAAAACATCGACATGGCCTTATTTGACCAAGCTAATTCTAAAATGTTTTTGCAACAACTGATTGAAAGAGAAGAGGAAATAAAATCAGATAACCTTGTTTACATTATAAAGAATAAAATTTCAAAAGGATCTGGTCAGTTTTTATCTCAAAGCCAAATGGCCACAGAACTCAACATATCCACGAGTTTACTTGCGAAACGCTTAGACGAAGAAAAGATAAGTTATAGAGAGATACTTGCTTCGGAAAAAGAAAAAATAGCAACCAAACATTTAAAAACCTCACATAATATGAAATTGTATGAGGTTGCATTTTTAAGTGGTTACTCAGACCTCTCTAGTTTTAGAAAAGCATTTTTACGCTGGAAGGGAATATCCCCTTCTGACTTTAAAAAAAGGCATACATGCTAATATAGGCAGTTAGCTAGACATATAACAACAGCCTATATCAATGGTGTATTACGGGCCAACGGCCCTAATAATACACTCTGCATTATTGAATCACTAAACCCTGCTTAATCACATAAGCCAAAGTATCATCCAGTGCTTTGCCAAACTTAGTCATAATTTCATCTATCTGTTCTTTGGTTACAATTAGTGGCGGACAGAACGCGGCCGAGAAACCTGCGACCACACGAATAATCAACCCATAATCCTGACAAGCTTGCGTTAAAAAGTAACCCACTGACCCATCGGTAAACGCTTGGCCACTTTTTTTGTTCGCCACCAATTCGATCGCACCAATCATACCTGCACCACGAATCTCACCCACTAATGGATGATCTTTGAATGCCTGCATTTTTGCCTGCATGTATTCGCCAATGGTGGCTGCGTGACCAAAAATATCATCGCGCTCATAAATCTCTAAAGTTTTAAGCGACACCGCACACGCAACTGGATGGCTTGAGTAAGTATAGCCATGACCAAACACACCTGACTCGGCTGATTGGTCTACCATGGCATCGTACATATCACCACGAATGACTGATGCACTAATAGGCATATAAGCCGACGATAATTGCTTAGCAAGCGTCATCATATCTGGCGAGTCGATACCCATAGTATCGCAACCAAACGCATTTCCTGTTCGGCCAAAACCTGTAATTACTTCGTCGGCCCAGAACAGAATATCGTGCTTATTAAGTAGCGCCTGAACCTTTTGGTAATATCCATTTGGCGGCACAATGACACCACTGGCACCCGTAATAGGCTCTGCGATAAACGCCGCAATGGTATCCGCGCCCTCTGCTAAAATCAGTTTTTCTAAATTACCCACGATACGATCAACAAACTGATCTTCTGTTTCATCATTGAGCTTCCCGCGATAATAATGCGGCGCATCTGTGCGTAAAATACCCAACGCATCAATGGGTAAATCAAAGTGGTTTTGATTGACTGCCAAACCTGTCAACGATGCAGCCGCCACTGTTACACCATGATACGAACGCTCACGAGCAATGATCTTAAATTTTTCAGGCTTACCAATGGCATTAAAATAATAACGCAGCATTTTTACATGACTGTCATTTGCATCAGAACCAGAATTACCAAAAAATATTTTTGAATCCTTTACCGGCACCATGGCCGATAACTTTTCAGACAGATCCATACCCACCTGATGCGTCTTACCACCAAACATATGGCTATAAGATAACTTGGCCATTTGCTCACTAGAAGCATCAATCAGTTCTTGATTGCCATAACCTAAAGACGTGCACCACAGCCCTGCCATGCCTTCGATATATTGATTACCTTTATCATCATATACATAAGCACCCTCACCCCGTTCGATGGTTAAGGTTTCAGTGGCTTTAAAATTTGTAGTTGGATAAATGATTGTGCTCATATTTTTCAAGCTCTTTAACTTTTATTCGCTCACGGGGTGAGCTCGTACGAGGGCAGCCTCTGCCCGATCATTACAAGTGTGCTAGCGGTTAAGCCCACCTACACACAGATATTTAATTTCTAAATAATCATCTAAACCGTATTTAGATCCTTCACGGCCTTGGCCTGATTCTTTAACACCGCCAAATGGGATCACTTCTGAACTAATGGCCGTTTCATTTACACCGACCATGCCGTACTGAAGCCCTTCACCAACACGGAATATACGACCCATGTTTTCAGTATAAAAATACGCAGCCAAACCAAAGTCTGTATCGTTGGCCATTTGCAGCGCTTCTTGTTCCGTTTTGAATTTGAAAATTGGAGCCACTGGACCAAATATCTCTTCGCTGAACACACTCATTGAAGAATCGACGTTGGTTAAAATGGTCGGTTCATAAAACTGCGCCCCCTTGTCACTGACCTTACCGCCAGTAACTACCTTGGCACCTTGTGATATGGCGTTTTCTACTTTGGCATGAATGCCCTCTATGGCTTTTTGGGTAATAACGGGGCCATGAGTGGTTCCGTCTACTAAGCCGTTACCAATAGAAAACTGGTTCACGTGTTCTGCAAAACGCTTCACAAATTCATCGTATACGTTTTCTTGCACCATAATTCGATTGGCACAAATACAGGTTTGACCTGAATTACGATATTTAGCCGCTAATGCCCCTTGTACAGCCAAATCAATATCAGCGTCTTCAAATACAATCACAGGGGCATTGCCACCTAGCTCCATTGATGTGCGTTTTCCGGTTTCTGCACACTGGGCCATCAGCATTTTACCGACAGGGGTTGAACCCGTGAACGTCAACTTTTTCACCCGTTTATTAGACGTTAACTCAGCACCTATAGACGGTGCATCAGTACCTGGCAACACATTCAACAAACCTTTTGGTAAACCCGCTCGCTCAGCCAGCTCGACAAGAGCCAAAGATGACAACGGAGTTTCAGCCGCTGGTTTTAACACCATTGCACAACCGACGGCCAATGCTGGCGCCGCTTTACGCGTAATCATACCGTTAGGAAAGTTCCAAGGCGTTATAGCCGCCACCACACCAATAGGCTGCTTAATCACCAGGCTACGACGATCAGAAGTACTGGGTAAAATATCTCCGTAAACGCGCTTACCTTCTTCTGCAAACCATTTAATGTATGACGCGCCATAGGCAATCTCACCGCGGGCTTCTGTCAGTGTTTTGCCCTGTTCAGATGTCAAAATAATCGCAAGGTCTTCTTGGTTTGCCAACAATAGGTCATTCCACTTTTCCAAAATGCCACAACGCTCTTTTGCCGGTAATGCCTTCCAAGATTTCATGGCCACATCAGCCGCCGCAATGGCACGTCGAGTTTCAGCAGCGCCTACATTCGCCACTTGCGCAATCACTTCGCCTGTCGCAGGGTTAGTCACTGCAAATGTGCTTTTATCATCGGCATCAATCCACAGCCCATCTACATAGGCTTGTGTCTTGAATAAACTGGGATCTTTCAATGCAATTGTCATAGCAATCTCCAATGGTTAGCAACGCTCTTTAAGCAGCATAACTAATAATTCTAGCGGTATATGTGCCTATAATGCGACAAAAATACAATCAATAGAATATACCCCGAGGGGTATTTCCCTTAGTCAGGGTTTTAAGAGTTAATATTACTCACAATCAAGCCGAACCAACCTATTTGAGCACTCTTAGATGATCGAACGCCAAGACACCAAACAACGTATGAGTCGCATTGTGAAACACAATGGCGTGATCTATTTATGCGGCCAAGTATGCAAAGACGCCACCCAGAATATATCCGAACAAACTGCCAGCATGCTCGAAAAAGTTGATGAGCTTTTAATACAAGCAAACAGTGACCGAAAACACATTTTGTCAGCTACTATATATGTGAAAGATATGATGTACTTTTCAGATATGAACGCCGTTTGGGACGCATGGGTACCCGAAGGTTACGCACCAGCACGGGCCTGTGTAGAAGCCAAAATGGCACGAGATGCACTGCTTGTTGAAATTTCAGTGATTGCCGCAGAGAAATAAATCGACCATTAAATAACACCTGACTAAATTAAAAGCGCTTGGCACGATTCAAATATACCTTGATAGGTATAGAGCCATATGTGGCTTCGCATTATTGTTTTATACACACTGGAGCTGTTAATTATCACGTTCACATTACAGCAAGCCAAAAATCACGAGGTAAGTATGAGCACACCCCAACACACCACATCTTATTACGCGGCCTCTGCAAACGATAAAAATATTCGTCCTTCTTTAGCTGGCGACATAACGTCTGATATTTGCGTCATTGGGGCAGGCTTTACCGGACTGTCTACCGCCATACACTTAGCTGAAAGCGGATTTAAAGTAACCGTACTTGAAGGATCACGGGTTGGGTTTGGCGCGTCTGGTCGCAACGGTGGGCAAATTGTTCACAGTTACTCTCGCGACATAGACTTTATCGAAAAAAATTATGGCAAAGAAGTGGGCGCACAAATGGGCGCCATGGCATTTGAAGGCGGCAGCATCATTCGCCGACTTGTTAAGCAATACAACATTAATTGTGGCCTAAAAGAAGGCGGCCTTTTTGCCGCTTGTACCGAAAAACAGCTTCGTGAAATGGAAGGTAAAAAAGCCCTTTGGGAAGCTCACGGCCATACCCAATTAGAAATGCTAGATGCCACCACCATTAAAAATCATGTGGGCAGCGACCGCTACGTAGGCGGATTAATGGATCATTCAGGCGGTCACTTTCACCCGCTTAACCTTGTACAAGGTGAAGCCGAAGCGCTTGAATCTTTAGGCGGTGTAATCTACGAAGACTCTAAGGTTGTAAAAGTTGTTGAAGGTGCAAAAGTAAAAGTCATCACTGCAAACGGCAGTGTCACCGCCGATTTTGTTGTTGTCGCTGGCAACGCTTACTTAGATGATTTAATTCCAAAACTGCAATCAAAAGCCATTCCATGCGGCACGCAAATCATCACCACCGAACCGCTTTCAAAAGCACAGCAAGAGCAACTATTACCAAAAGATAATTGCGTAGAAGATTGTAACTACCTGCTGGATTACTTCCGCCTTTCACAAGACGGACGTTTAATATATGGCGGCGGTGTTACCTACGGTGCGCGTGAGCCAAGCCGTATAGAAAGTAAAATCAGACCCAACATGCTAAAAACGTTTCCACAGTTAAAAGATGTAAAAGTAGATTTTGCATGGACCGGTAACTTTTTATTAACTCTAATGCGCTTACCGCAAGTTGGCCGCATTGGTTCAAACATCTATTACTCGCAAGGGTATTCAGGTCACGGACTAACCTGTACTCACCTTGCTGGTAAAGTGTTGTCAGATGCCATTCAAGGTCAAGCTAAGCGCTTTGATGTGTTTGCAAGCTTGCCACAATACCCCTTCCCAGGTGGACGCACATTACGCGTACCATTAACGGCATTGGGGGCCGCATTCTACAACCTAAGAGATAAACTGGGATTCTAAAAACCTTTTTTATTTCACACACGTCTTAATACATTAAGACAATCAAAAATAAGGTGGTCAGTGTCAAACACGACCACCTTATTTTTTTATATAAAACCAGCATCTACACAGTTACACCATTTATAACGGGATTTTAAAATGACCATTACCACATCACGAACGGCATTTTACCTATTGCTGCTGGTCAGTTTTGTTTGGGGCGCAGAGTTTGTACTGGTTGACCTATCCATTGCAGAACTGCCTACCAATACATTTAACGCCATCAGGTTTTTTATTGCTGGCCTTGCTATCTTGCCTATCTATTATTTTTCAGCCGAACGCAATCAAACAAAGTCATACGCAAAACTGTTACCCATTAGTTTAGGCCTAGGCTTACTTTTATTCATAGGTTTTTACACACAAACAGAGGGAATGCATTATACCAGCGTATCTAACGCAGGGTTTATTACCGGTTTATGTGTGCCTTTGGTGTCTATTTTAGGATTTTTATTTTTTAAAAGTAAAACCAGTTTAGCCGCTTGGATTGGCATTGTAGCCGCTACCACGGGTTTATACTTACTCACAGTGGGTGACAAACTGGAATTTAATGACGGTGATTTACTGGTGCTAATTTGCGCCTTTGCATTTGCGTTTCATATTATTATCACAGGCAAGGTGGTGAAAGGTTTACCGGTTTTATTATTAAGCTGCATTCAACTGTTTGCTGTTGCCGTATACAGTTTAACAGCGACCATGCTCAGCCCTGATCCCGTTTTTTATCACCCAGACATCGCGCCTGTTTCAGCATTTGATCAATTAAGTAAACCCATTATTTGGGCATCCATTTTTATCACCGGTGTATTTGGGACTGCCTATGCGTATTGGGCACAAACCGCATGCCAAAAAATACTACAGCCTCATAAGGTGGCATTGGTCTTTGCCACCGAACCTGTCTTTGCTTGCATGGCTGCATGGATATTTTTAGATGAACGCTTAGGTTGGCTAGGGTTTGTAGGCGCCGGTTTAATCATCGCAGGGATGTTGATTTCTGAATTAGGCGATAAGGAAAAGCAGGTTGAGATTGATGTGCTGGATCATACTAGTTCGGCGCCTTGATGGTGTGAAACTGTCCAAAAAACTACGTAATGGTTTATACAAC
>JAWUVN010000055.1:0-11947 GCA_034112345.1 Bermanella sp.
TGGATAATAATAATCGCTTAACACTAAACGGTTTAATGCTTTCACCAGTCGTACCTCATCATGGTTCGGCTCAACCCATTACTCAGTTAACATTAATGGGGAAATTTAAATTGCCTTCCCGTGATTCATCTACAACTTTAAGACCGTTAAAATTTAAAATGAATTTATTTGGACAAAACAAAGCTGAAAATACAATAGAAATAACAGCGACCAATAAAGCGGACAATAAAAAACACATCTTTGAATTAAATCCAAATGTGAATACTGTTTCGTTATTTACACCATAGTTTTTAATTGGTGGATTGAACTGGTGGGGTTAATGATAACTAGCATCTATCTCCAAACACAAACCTGTTACCGCTGATTAAACTGCAGCGGTATGGATTGTGTTTCTTTTACTTCTTCCATCACAATATAACTCTTTGAATTTTTAACCCCCGGCAAGGTCAAAAGCATATCCCCCAATAAAGCCCGATATTCAGACATATCGTTAATACGGGCTTTAATTAAATAGTCTGCATCGCCTGACACCAAATGGCATTCCAATATATACGGCAATAACGACACCGCTTTATTAAACTCAGCAAAGGCATCGGTGGATTGATAAGACAGGGATATCTCAACAAACACCAGCATGGCGCAATTCAAAACCTGTGGGTTTAATTTTGCGTAATAGCCTTCTATGTACCCTTCTTTTTCTAGGCGTTTCACCCGCTCAATACAGGGCGTAGAACTTAAACCAACCTTCTCTGCTAAGTCTACGTAACTGATCCGTCCGTCTCCTTGTAAGGTATTCAAAATACTAAGGTCTAAGCGGTCTAAAGGACGCCCTTTCGAATTCAACATATATAGATATTTCCACTTTTAAAATCGACTTATACAGTATTTTCACCTGCTTTAACTAAAAATACAAAGCTTATTACTTGTAAAAACGCCATATGATAGGCATATCAACAGGATTGGTAATTTAAGAGAGATCAGCATGCATACCATCATTTTAGGCAGTGGTGTTTTAGGGGTAGCCAGTGCTTGGTATCTGGCAAAAGCGGGTCATCAAGTCACGGTTCTTGATCG
Organism: Bermanella sp.; assembly: GCA_034112345.1. GTDB lineage: Bacteria > Pseudomonadota > Gammaproteobacteria > Pseudomonadales > Oceanobacteraceae > Bermanella. Next base: position 1,075 of record JAWUVN010000055.1, read on the forward strand.
CCAGTCTGGCGTGGCCCAAGAAACCAGCCATGCCAATGCGGGCATGATCTCTCCGGGGTACGCAACGCCTTGGGCTGCACCCGGTGTGCCCACAAAGGCCATAAAATGGCTCATGCAAGACTTAGCACCACTTATGATTAAGTACGGTGAACTAGATGCTAATACCCTTTCTTGGATGGGAAAGATGGTGGCAAATTGTAATGCCCAGTCTTATCACATTAATAAAGAACGCATGATGCGTTTGGCCGAGTACAGCCGTGATTGCTTTAAAGATTTACGTGGCGAATTAAATATCGATTATGACCAAAGGCAAAAAGGCACGCTTCAACTGTTTCGCTCACAAATACAAATCGACTCATTAGAAAAAGACACTCAAGTATTACGAGAATCCGGTGTGGCTTACCGCCAATTAAACACAGAAGAATGTTTACAATATGAACCGGCCTTGGCCCATGTAAAAGAAAAAATAGTTGGCGGCTTACATTTACCAGGAGATGAAACTGGCGACTGCTATAAATTTACCACAGCCCTTGCCCAAGAATGTAAAAATCTAGGCGTGATATTTGAAATGGAAACCGACATTACCAGTTTAAATACCTGTAACAATAAAATTGTCAGTGTCAGCACCAATAAAGGCATTCGCTGTGCCGACAGTTATTTAGTTGCTCTAGGCAGTTATTCAACTCAGCTATTAAAAGATATTGGCATAAACATTCCGGTGTACCCCATTAAAGGCTATTCATTAACCATTCCTATTGAAGATGAAAACCGTGCACCTATATCGACTGTTATGGATGAAACCTACAAGATTGCCGTCACACGCTTTAACGACCGTATTCGTGTGGGCGGCACCGCAGAAATAGCCTCGTTTAATTTAGATCTAGAAACCAAACGCCGCGCCAATGTGGAATTTGTCGTGAACGATTTATTTCCCGGTGCAGCCGATGTCAGCAAAGCTGAGTTCTGGACAGGCTTACGCCCAATGACTCCCGACAGCACGCCGGTATTAGGTGGCACACAATTCTCGAATCTATTTTTAAACACGGGTCACGGCACATTAGGCTGGACCATGTCATTAGGATCAGGGAAATTTGTCGCCGACATCATCAGTAAACGTGTAACAGACATTAACCCAGAAGGGTTATCCATTGAACGCTATTACGCCTAACAAAACATAACGCATAGGATTTATCATGGGCAGAGCAGCCACTATAACCATTAACCTTGATGCCTTACGTCACAACTATCGTTTGGCTAAGCGTGTCTCGGGTAATCAAAAAACACTGGCGATAATTAAAGCCAATGCTTATGGCCACGGTGCTGTCATGGTTGCCCGAGCCTTAAGTAACGAAGTCGATGGCTTTGGAGTCGCGTGCATTGAAGAAGCAATAGAACTAAGAGAAGCAGGAATAAAAAATCCCATCCTTTTATTAGAAGGTTTTTTTACACCGGATGAATTAAATATTATTAGCGACTTGAATTTATGGACCGCCATTCATAGCGAAGAGCAGGTAGAAACACTCAGTACAAGCAAGCTTTCAAAACGTATTAACGTTTGGCTTAAAATGGATTGTGGCATGCACAGGCTGGGCATTAAACCAGAACGCTATGAAGCGGTTTATCAGCAGGTATGCGCCCTACCTCAAGTTAATGACGTTGTCTTAATGAGCCACTTTTCATGCGCTGATGAACTCAATGGATACGAAACAAAAATTCAAGTGGGGGTATTTGATTATGTCACCAAAAATATGTCGGCTGAAAAAAGCCTAGCTAATTCAGCAGCAACATTGGGACACAGCAGTAGCCACAAAGACTGGCAGCGCCCAGGCTTAATGCTTTACGGTGCAACGCCATTTACCCAATCGCACCCTAATGCCGATCAACTGCAATCGGTTATGACCCTTAGCTCTGAAGTCATTGCTGTTCATCACCTTAAAAAAGGCGATGCCGTTGGCTACAGTAAAACATTTGTGTGCAGCAAACCCACTAAAGTTGGCACCGTAGCAATGGGCTATGCTGATGGCTACCCTAGACACGCAATATGCGGTACCCCTGTATTGGTGAATGGACAGCTAACAAGAACACTAGGGCGTGTTTCTATGGATATGTTAGCCGTTGATTTAACGAATATTGAAGATGCTGATACTGGTGCTTATGTAGAACTATGGGGTGACAACTTACCTGCTTCTGAAGTGGCCACTTATTGTGATTCTATTCCATACACCTTATTTACAGGCATCACTCAGCGAGTACATAAAACCTATAAAAATATATTAAGCCGAGATAGTTTTTCGTTAAAAAAAGCAGGGTAGAAACTAATATTTATTAGTTTCTACTGAATCATTTGTTAAGACGAAAAAAACGAGAAAGGCTCTCGTTTCTTAAAATGAAAACCGTATGCCACTTATTACACCCACACCACGATTGGGTGTGCCTTGAATATTATTAGCATTTGATGTGGCCACACTTAAATAGCTTTGGTCTAATGCATTACTGATATGCGTATGCCATTGCAGACTTTTAGATACATTCCAGTTCACATTTAAATCCATAAACGTGCGAGCAGGAACATCGCGATAAACGTCACTGGATATATCTAAATCTTGCTTTGAACTGTGATAATTTAACAATACACTGCTAACCACTTGTTTATACTCGTAGGTAACGCTAGCCCCAGCAAATACATTGGCTTCGCTGTTAACGCTTTTAATATCATCAAATATCCAACTGGCATTAACCCTTGTGGTTAAATTTTCAGTCCATAAATTTTCTAATTCGAACTCAAGACCAGATATTTCTTCATCTCCTCCGTTTATTCTTTCAACCGGAGTGACAGGTAAATTAATAATCACATCAGATAATTCCGTATAAAAAGCCGTCATTGCCAAACTTAAATTCTTTGGTTGATGCAGCCACACAACTTCAGCTGTTTTTGCCAATTCAGGGTTAAGGTCTTCATTTCCAACAATAGCTGAACTATTTATTATGTCTGTTTCACTTCTGCTGGGCGCCCTAAAGGATTCTCCATATAAAAACTTTAGAGTATCTGATTTATTGTATTCCCAAACCAAACCCATTCGTGGTGAAGCATTAGACCCAAAATTACTGTAGTCATCCACACGTACGCCCAACACATAATCAATATTTTCTGATAAAGAATTTTGATGCTGAGCAAATACACCCAATATGGTTCGACTGGTTAATGGTGCTTGTGGCAAATATAAAGACGAAAAACCAGATAAATTAGCATCGGTATCCATCAACCTTGGCTCTCGCCACTCAACACCAATCGCATTTTTTTCACCAGAAGATAGAGACTGAGTTAAAATCATTTCAACCTTCGGTTCTTGAATTTCAATTTCGCCACTTATCACCACTTGTGTAGGCGATGGAACAATCTCAGTACCCAAGTCAAATCGAGATTTAGACATTGAAAATGATGTTTTTAACGACCATTTTTTTGGCAAACTAAAAGTATGATCCACATAAGCAAACTGAGTATCACCATCTACATAATTTTCACTGTTCGAGGCTGAACCCACCACATAAAATTCGCGACTGTGCACCTGATTACTGTAATACATAAACGAGGTGTCTTTATAGTTCAGTTTAAAATGTAGATTTTCTAATCCATAATGATCACTGCTTGTAATTACTGCATCTTGAAGAGAGCTGTAGATATTAAGTTGCTCTCCCCCATCATCCATTTTTTTAACAAACAGCTCCATCTTTCCTCCATCGAACTGTTTAAACATAGATGCACTGGCGTGATAGGTATTATTAAACCCTAAAGAAAGATCCACTTCGTTAGTGGCTTTTGTGGTGATATTTATGATGCCAATAAAAGCATTGGAACCATACAAGGGAGAACTGGGTCCACGAATAAACTCCACACGATCAACCATGTATAAATCAAGCAGGCCAAAAGCAATAGAATTTCCACCGTCCCAATCTGAATTAAGTCGCTGCCCATCTAATATGAATAATATTTCTCGACCAGACCCATCAGAACGAATACCACGAGCAGAATAGGCTTGGGAATAGCTCGATTTATCATTACGCTGTGATTGAAAGCCTGGCACAAAATTCATCAACTCTGAAAGCCTAGAAACACCAAGCTGTCTAATTTCTTCTTGGCTATATACTGTTACCGAGGCAGGTGCCGAGCGCAGGGTTTCTTCATGTAAGGTAACGCCCGTTATAACTAACTGACTGAGCTCTCCCAAAGATATCTCAAATAAGTCCTCGTAGGCATTTTTTGACCATGATGGAGAATATGCCCCCATTGAGAGTACGAAACAGATACAAATTGTCGATAATCTAGATACCAAGAAGGCCTCCACGATGCCAGGGCCATATACGATTAAATAAGTGTAGTTCAAGCCCATTGTGTCTGAGACATTTTACTTGCTTAATGACACAATTACTTTTTAACAAGCAGTCATCCAATGACCTCCAAGCCCCGTATATTCTGATTACTGTGGCATTATTGATGTAATTCACCTATCGTATTTGCCATCTAGTAAAAACGACCTAATTCAGCGCTAATAAAAGAGTCATTCATGACAGATCAATTCATTAAATCAAAAGCCGCTATTGCTTGGGGGCCAAATCAGCCCTTATCCATTGAAGAAGTGGATGTTATGTTGCCACGGGCCGGTGAAGTATTGGTTCGTATTGTTGCAACCGGTGTGTGCCATACCGACGCGTTTACTCTATCCGGCGAAGATCCAGAAGGTATATTCCCAACCATCTTAGGCCATGAAGGCGGCGGTATTGTTGAACAAATTGGCGAAGGTGTGACCAGCGTTGCCGTGGGCGATCACGTGATCCCGTTATACACACCAGAATGTGGTGAATGTAAATTCTGCCTATCTGGCAAAACCAATCTGTGCCAAAAAATTCGTGAAACTCAAGGTAAAGGCTTGATGCCAGATGGCACTACCCGCTTTTATAAAGATGGCGAGCCAATTTACCATTACATGGGTTGCTCTACCTTTTCTGAATTTACAGTACTGCCTGAAATTTCATTGGCAAAAGTAAACAAAGAAGCCCCCTTAGAAGAAGTCTGCTTATTAGGCTGTGGCGTAACCACAGGCATGGGCGCGGTAATGAACACCGCCAAAGTACAAGCTGGCGATACCGTGGCCATTTTTGGTTTAGGCGGCATTGGCTTAAGCGCAGTGATTGGTGCAGCCATGGCAAAAGCCAGTCGCATCATTGCCATTGATATTAACGAATCAAAATTTGATTTGGCTAAGCAATTAGGTGCAACCGACTGCATCAACCCAAAGAATTTTGATAAACCAATTCAAGACGTGATTGTTGAACTAACCGATGGCGGTGTCGACTTCTCATTTGAATGCATCGGTAATGTTGACGTAATGCGTTCGGCACTTGAATGCTGTCATAAGGGCTGGGGCGAATCTATTATTATTGGTGTAGCCGGTGCCGGACAAGAAATCAAAACCAGACCATTTCAATTGGTGACTGGGCGAGTCTGGCGTGGCACCGCATTTGGCGGTGTAAAAGGCCGTACTGAATTACCAGATTATGTAGAACGCTACCTAGCCGGTGAATTTAAACTGAGTGATTTTATTACTCATACCATGGGGCTTGAAGGCATTAACGATGCATTTGATTTAATGCATAAAGGCGAAAGCATTCGTTCTGTTGTGCATTTTTCAAAATAAGGTTTAGACATGACAACCGCTGCAAATAAAACAGATAATAAATCAGCGCAAACATCGATTACTGAAGTTTCCAGTAATCGAGTATTTGCCGGCGAGCAAAAACAGTTCTCGCATTATTCAAATACGCTAAATTGTGACATGCGCTTTGCTATTTATTTACCGCCACAAGCGTTAAATACAAGCACTGCTACACCTTCCAATATACCGGTTTTGTATTGGCTGTCTGGACTCACCTGCACCGACGAAAACTTCATGCAAAAAGCAGGTGCTTTACGCATGGCAGCAAAATTAGGCATTGCCATAGTTACGCCTGACACAAGCCCTCGTGGCGAAGGAGTGACAGATGATGTCGATAGCGCTTACGACCTAGGTTTAGGCGCAGGCTTTTATGTAAATGCCACACAAGCACCTTGGTCTGATCATTACCATATGTATGATTATGTGGTTAACGAATTACCAGAGATTGTAGAAGCCAATTTTTCAGTATCAAATAAGCGCGCCATCAGCGGTCACTCTATGGGTGGTCACGGTGCGTTAATGATCAGTTTAAAGAATCCTGATAAATATCTATCGGCTTCAGCTTTTAGCCCTATTAGTAATCCTATGGATTGCCCTTGGGGAATAAAAGCGTTCAGTGCTTACCTAGGCGAAGATAAACAAAACTGGGGACAATACGATACAAGCGTATTAATGGCACAGGCTAAAGATGCCGCCCAACAAGTACCTAGCTTAGTGGATCAAGGTACCGCTGATAATTTTTTAGATGAACAATTAAACCCTGATAGTTTAAAAAAAGCGGCCATTGAAAGTGATTACCCATTAATATTGAATATGGAATTGGGCTATGACCATAGCTACTATTTTATCTCCAGTTTTATTGAACAACACTTAAAGTTTCACGCTGAATACTTAGGCTTGATCGAACACGATCAAGATTTAGAAGAAGTCTAACGCTTCAGCTAAGCACATTGATCCAATAGAAAAATGACACACATAAAAAAGGCCGACGCCCTCACAGGTATCGGCCTTTTTTGTTGTTATCTTTCAACTACCTTTTAATTCCCTTTATATGAGAATCGAATCAGAAGTTATAAAAAATAACTTACGCTTCGTCATTACCATAAATAGCATCAGATAATGGTTCAACTTTTACATCTGTTACACCGGCTTGAGCAGAAAGCCATTTTTGTACTGTCTCACGATCAGCATCAGTTGCTTTAACATTACAATTTGGCAAAGTAATGTAACCACCAAAATCATGCTTGCTGCCGCCGCCTGCAAACTGAAGGTCTTCAGTTTCTAGAAAACTTAATAGGCCAGTGAAAAAACCGTCTACCTTATCTTCATCCATCTCTTCAATAGAGCAAGAGAATTCAAATCCAATAATCGCGAATTCACCTAGGCATAGCTTTTTACGGATGCGGCGTTTCATTTTTTTAGGTTCAGTCATGATTATCTCGTTCGATGTTTGGTAGGTGGCGGGATAATAGCACAGAATATGCTCAATCGAAGAACCATCGTACTGAAATAAAGTAACAGAACACCTGTGTTGCGGCCTTTAATGTCATAGTAGGCCAAATATCTAGAGTATAAACTCTAAACCTATTTGTTAAATAAATATAAAATCGATCCAGCCCCACGCTTTACATTGTAAGTTCATAAAACATCAAATGTAGTATTTCGATATTACCCCATTAATTGACCACCATGATTCAATAACCATTCAGTAATACATGTATTTATGTGTGTTAACTCATTAAAAACAACATTGATATTCTGACTTAAAAAGGGGCTAAAAATGGCTAAAGTACTCATGATCACAGGTGATTTTGTCGAAGACTATGAAAACATGGTTCCCTTTCAAGCCTTACTCGCCATGGGGCACGACATTGATGCCGTTTGCCCAGACAAAAAATCGGGCGATACTATTGCCACATCCATTCACGATTTTGAAGGGGATCAAACTTACACCGAAAAACGCGGCCATAACTTTGTACTTAACGCTTCTTTTGCCCATATCAAGCTTGCCGATTACGATGGTTTATATCTACCCGGTGGCCGCGCACCTGAGTATTTACGCTTAAACTCTAGAGTCATTGAGATCATCCAGCACTTTGTTACATGTGATAAACCCATAGCATCTATTTGCCACGGCCCACAACTTCTGAGTGCTGCTGGTGTGATTAAAGGTAAAAAAGTATCGGCCTACCCAGCCTGCCAGCCTGAGATAAAAATGGCTGGAGCAGAATATGTCGACCTACCAATGGACGGCGCAGTGACTGACGGTAAACTGGTGACGGCTCCCGCCTGGCCTGCCCATCCTGCCATGTTGAAACAATTTGTGGCATTGTTATAAGCTTTAATTAGCATTGAGAGCGTAATCTATGTGTCAGCTTTTTATTAATGCCGATAGCCATCTATGGACCTATCGCACCAAGTCGCTTCGCATAGATGGCGTGGTTACCTCTATTCGTTTAGAGGAGTTCTTTTGGGATACGCTAGAAGAAATATCATTTCGAGATAAAATGACAGTGAATCAAATGATCACTAAATTGTATCTCGAATCTCTTGATGCTGATCACGACATTAGTAACTTCACTTCTTTTTTAAGAGTATGTTGCTCACGTTACTTATCATTGGTCGCAGACGGCAACCTAACCAGAGAAGACGACCTTCCGCTGGATGAGGTCAATGCTCAGAATATAATTGAGCAAGAACAATCAAGAAGCCGTCAGCGTAAATCACTTTTCAACTCTGCTAACTACAAACCCTCTATTAATTAGTCAAAACGGGGCTTTAAAAATCATGTCACATCAGCCGCTGATTACCAGCCTTAAAAAAATTGTTGGTTCACGCTATGTACTCACCGGTGAACAAGCCACGGCCCCTTATAGAAACGGCTTCCGCGAGGGACAAGGTCCTGCTCTTGCAGTGGCTAAACCCTCAACGCTTTGGCAACAATGGCAACTGTTAGATGCCTGCGTAAAGGCCAATGTGATTGTTATCATGCAAGCAGCTAATACAGGGCTGACCGGAGGATCAACACCCACTGAAGGTTGCGACCGAAATACCGTAATTATTAATACAACTCGCATCGATGACATTCATGTTTTAGCGCCTCAAAAACAGATCATTGCTTTTCCTGGCGCCAGTTTATTTTCACTAGAAAAAGTACTCGCACCTTACGGTCGTGTACCACATTCCGTGATTGGCTCATCTTGTATCGGCGCTTCAATTGTTGGTGGCATCTGCAACAACTCTGGCGGAGCATTGGTCGAGCGAGGCCCCGCCTACACAGAATTCGCTATCTACGCGCAAGTGAATGAGCACGGTACATTAGATTTAATCAACGAACTTGATATCGATTTAGGCAATACACCAGAAGAAATACTGACAAATTTACAGAATAAAAAATACTCAGTAGATGCAATACAAGCTACAAAAAAAATGGCATCTGATCGTGAATATGCAAACTGGGTTCGTCAAACCACCGATGAAACCCCTGCTCGTTACAACGCAGATCCAAGACGATTACATAAAGCCAGTGGCTGTGCAGGAAAGCTGGCTGTTTTTGCTGTTCGCGTAGATACATTTATAAAAAATGAAGACGAACACACCTACTATTTAGGTACAAATTCTACACAAGCATTGCAGGCTGTTAGAAAAACATTGCTAGAGCAATCATCTTCATTACCTGTTTACGCAGAATATCTACATCGAGACATTTTTAATTTAGCCGATCACTATGGCCGCGACACAGTACTCCTAATACAAACCCTTGGAACTAACTGGCTACCAAAATTCTTTAATATCAAACGCCAACTAGACACACTTTTTAAACGAGTGCCTTTTATACCGCAAGGCTTCATAGACAATATAGTGTACAAACTGGCTAAACTCTTTCCTAGCCAAACCCCAGAAAAACTGCACCTTTGGAATAAAAGATACGAACATCAATTAATATTAACCGTAAAAGGCCAAGTCAAAGAAGAGACCGAATTACTATTAGAAAATATAAAAATCAAACACGACTTACATTACTTTATGTGCAATGAAGCCGATGCAAAGTCCGCCTATTTATTACGCTTTGCTGCCGCTGGCGCTGCGGTTCAATATGCCGCGATTAACCATAAAGAAGTAGAATCTATCGTTGCCCTAGATATTGCATTAAGACGCAATGATACGGACTGGTTTGAAACTCTACCTGATTCAATAAATGACAAACTAATTAAAAAACTGTATTACGGCCATTTTTTATGTCATGTTTTCCATCAGGATTATTTGGTCCGCAAAGGCGAAAATGCAGCCGCTATTAAAAAAGAACTGTTAGTAACCATTGAAGCTCGCGGGGCTGAATACCCAGCTGAGCATAACGTTGGACACCATTACCATGCCAAACCAAGCCTAAGTAATCACTACAAAACACTGGACCCTACCAACACGCTCAATGCTGGTATTGGTGGAATGTCTAAATGTTCACACTATAAAAATACCTAGGAAAATATCTAGGAAAACACAATTAATAACAGTCAAAATACAATGTGTTAATAACATTCCTTTATAAAAAAAACCGCAATCAAAAATGATTGCGGTTTTTAACGTTTATTACAATTTACGTAATATTAACTAGGAAATGACATACTCACACCTTCACGCACACCACTTGAAGGCCAACGCTGAGTAATGGTTTTACGCTTAGTATAAAAACGCACACCATCTGGACCATACGCATGTAGGTCACCAAACAATGAACGCTTCCAACCACCAAAGCTGTGGTAAGCAACAGGCACAGGTAACGGAACGTTAATGCCTACCATGCCCACTTGAATGTTATCCGAGAAGTAGCGCGCCGCTTCACCGTCACGGGTAAAGATACAAGTACCGTTACCATATTCGTGATCATTAATTAACTTCATGGCCTCTTCCATGGTTTTAACACGCACTACTTGAAGTACTGGGCCAAAAATTTCAGCGTCGTAGCTTTCCATGTTGGCGGTTACGTTATCAATTAACGTGGGACCTACAAAAAATCCATTTTCGTAACCAGCTACTTCAGGGTTACGGCCATCTACTACAATTTTAGCACCGTCTTTTTCAGCACTTGAAATGTAGCCTTGTACTTTTTCTTTATGTGCCGCAGTAATCACTGGGCCAAAATCGTTACTGGCATTGTCATACGC
>JAWUVN010000056.1:0-24594 GCA_034112345.1 Bermanella sp.
CCAGTTCAAATCTACCGTTTGATGTGATTCACAAATAAACCAAGGCTCACGAGAATCCGGTTCTAGCATGATGCCATGCTTGATTAAGTTCATGGCAAATTCGGTGTACAGCGCGCTATCGGTTTGTTTCCAGTCTCGGTAGTTGGTAGGAACAATATTACCAAAGTGAATACCGAACATAGAGTCTGGGCCAGCAAATTTGTGTTCGATACCATGCTTTGTGAATACGCGGCTTAGCACTTGTTGTATGCCAGCCCCTACTTTATTAATGGTGTCGTAGGCGTTGGTTTCATTCAGTACAGTTAAGGTGGCTTTTGCTGCGGTTAACGCAATGATGTTTGCGGTGTATGTGCCGCCGTGGGTGACGCCCTTGCTGTTAAAGTTGATCACGTCCATTACATCGGCTCGGCCACCAAACGCGGCCACTGGATAGCCGTTGCCCATGGCTTTTGCGTATGTGGTCAAATCTGCTTTGATTCCGTAAAGTTCTTGTGCGCCGCCCTTTGCTACGCGGAACCCCGTTTTTACTTCATCCATGATTAATAAGGTGCCATTGGCATCACACATGTCACGCAGCTTTTGCATGTATTCTTGGCTTGAAGCGATGCTGCCGCAGTTACCTAAAATAGGTTCGATCACGATGGCGGCGATGTCATGCCCTACTCGTGCAAATACGGCGTCGATGGCTTCAAAGCTGTTTAACGGCACGGTTTCTAAATGCTCTCGACTGGCTTCTGGAATGCCTACACCAAACGATGCGATTTCAGGTGCTTTACCTGATTCAGGGTCCCAGTTATCCACATCCGATTTCCACATCATTTCGTCGTATAAACCGTGAAAGCCTCCTTCAACCACGACAATTTTGTTGCGGCCAGTAAAACCACGGGCAGTACGTACTGCACCTATTACGGCTTCAGTGCCTGAGTTGGCAAAGCGCATTTTTTCGATGTTTGGGCACATCTGCTTAACCAGTTCGATGACTTCGGAATCAAGGTCGGTCGAGAAGCCAGATATGGTGCCACGTTCGGTGATGCCTTTAATTACAGCTTGGTCGATGCGGGTATCACGGTAACCCAGGATTATAGGGCCGTAGGCTAGGCGAAAATCCACATAGGTTTGATCATCAGCGTCGGTGATGGTGCAGCCTTCGCTGGTTTTTACGAATACTGTGTTGTCTTCACCCCAGTAGCGGTAGCTGTCGGCAACGCCCATGGGCATATTGGTATGAGACTGCTTCAATAGGCGGCTAGTGTTTGGTTTGCTTGGATTGCTTGGGCTCGGCTCGGCTGGATTACTCATGTATCGACTCTTAAATATGCTGATCTAATCAAATAATTGCGCGCATAATACAGGGCTATAAAGGCCTTTGCATCCAAGATGTACGCTCTATTTTAAAAAATGTACCGTCCTTAATAAGCCACATACGGTGACCATTCTTACTTGATATCCGTTCGGGCATACGTGTTCTGCATGAATAACTCTAGTAATTAAAGTTGAATCTGTTTGATGGGGGTTAAAGGCGAGGCAGTCAAAGCTAAGCGGTATTGATAAATATAAAACGTGCATCAAAAAGGGCTTGCTGAGTGATCAACAAGCCCTATTGGCACCTGAATGAGAATGTTCATTTCTTATCAGAGTACGGTCTACATGTAATATGTTTAAGCGAACCTTAGTCCACTTGTGAAGCTTCTACATCGGCGGTCGTAAACGTTGGGTATCCGCTTGGTAGAAACTCATTAATGTTACTTAAAAACTTGCTGTCTTTTAACGGAATGCTAGCCGAGCCATAGTCATATGAATTAAGTAAGCTGCGCATTTCTGCATTGGCCAGGCTATCGCCTGCTAATTCGTACCAGCTAACAACAACTGGCGCAAACCAGCCACCGTATGGGTTTTCAGCTACTTCACCGCTTGAAGCAAAGCGCATGGCATGCGTTAGCACGCCGTCTTTATGGTAAACAAATTTGATACGACCATTGTCGGTCTTGTCTAAACCAGCCACTTCTTCTGTGTATAAATCACCATGAGCACTGTAGCTAGCATGCGTCTTATCGCCATTTTTGGTCCAAAGGGCAACATATTCCCAGTCATGACGATGACCGCCACCAAACCATGTTGCTTGATCTTTTTCAAAATACAATGCGAAGAAATGCGCACAAAACTCATCACCACCGCTGTCGGTACACGCATAGCGATGCAATGTATTAGATGACATATTGAAGTTACTTGTACGACAACCACCGGTAATGCTGCCTGAAGCGCTTAAACCACCATTTTTGTCGCCGTCACGTGAAATGCCTGCACTGGGTAAGCAGCTATCAGAATCGTAATCTATGGCTGGTTGGTTGGCCTTAGAAGTTATGATGCCGTTTGCGGGTACGGCTTTATCAAGCCTTGGGAAATCTTCAGCATAAGCAGAAAAACTGCTAAAGCCGAGCATGGCGGCTGTGATGATTAATGAGGATCGTATTGTCATTGTTATTTACTCACTAGGGTAAAAGTTTGTAGTGCAATGACAACAATAGATAAGCGCAGCGTGAAATCAATATTAGGCCGCTACTTTAACCTTCTTTAACCTATATTAACCATCAGCAAGCAATGATCGTCCAATATGAATATTGTGTGCTCTTATATTTTATGTTCGGTATTTATATACTAGATTAAACACACCAATAAATGGCACATTCACATAACGGTAATCTTTATTAGTGGCCCTCATGTTGTAACTCACCAAAGGCGATTAGACCAAGTTATAAGTGTCGTGTTAGGTCATTCAAATCGAACTGGTCAATTAAATATTTGACCTCTAGACCCAGCTAGGTGTCTAAGATTATCTTCACATCTCGATTAAAATAATGCGTCAGAATTAACCTTTTTAGACACCATTAGAATCATTGCATTCCCATAGCACTGAATGTCACATCAGAGATTATTTTATTTTTACCTGCCCACCCATCACTATTAGTGAATCATCTATTTTGGTAAAAAATCATTCGCCTTAATATCTGAATCGCAATTTTTTCTACATTATAATTTATGAAATCAAGCTCACCACTCTCCCATCAATTCTTTGATAAATGATTAATTAGATACAGTATCAGATGTTTTTCTGGCTCAATCAGGTACGAACTTTCTGCGATGTTATCAACAGATGAATGTTGTTTAAAAATTGAAGGCCGGCAGTATCTATGGCATCTAATCCTATCCATAACCTTAAACCCGCTTATTTCGAAGACAATTATTTACCTATATTATTGCCCCTTACCAACCGTGTCAGAGACTACTTAAGTGATGTTGTATCAGGTAGAATAAATACACGCTCAATGAAAGCCCTTTATAAACGGTTTAATGGCATTGAAATCAGTCCGGATAATATAGATCGGTTACAAAATACCAATACACATCAACAATGGTTAACCGCTAAATTAAAGCTTATATAAATGTAAGCTTTACACGGATTTTTCATATTATATTTAGGAAATCAAGATGGCCCATAGTAAAACTGAAGCTTTTGAACCATTGAATCTGGCTATTCTCACTGTTTCTGACACCCGAAACGAAGAAACCGATACCAGCGGCCAATTACTGGTAGAGCGCCTACAAACTCAAGGCCATAATTTGGCTGATAAAAAAATTGTCATCGACGACATTTATCAAATTCGTGCAGCACTCAGCAACTGGATAGCCAGTGATGACATTCAAGGTATTCTAGTAACAGGCGGCACCGGTTTTACAGGGCGCGATAGCACACCTGAAGCGGTAACCCCTTTGTTTGATAAAACAGTACAAGGCTTTGGTGAATTGTTTCGTCAAATCAGCTTTGATCAAATTGGCACCAGCACCATTCAAAGCAGAGCCGTTGCAGGCCTAGCAAATGGTGTTATTATTTTCTGCATGCCAGGCTCAACTAATGCCTGCCGTACCGCTTGGGATGATATTATTCAAGCGCAATTAGACAGCCGCCAAGGCCCGTGCAACTTTGTGGCACAACTAAAGAAAACTGAAATCGAAAACTGCAACTTACGCGGTTAAGTTAAAATAGTTTATAGGCCGCTTTAGTCGCCTTACTGATATAAAACGGCAGCACACACATTGGAAGTAACTGAATGAGCTTTACCCACATAAATAGTAATGGCGAAGCCAACATGGTTGATGTGAGCGAAAAAACGGTCACTACCCGTGTTGCTCGCGCTGAAGCCTATATCAACATGACCCCTGAAACCCTAACTATGATACTAGAAGGCAATCATCATAAAGGCGACGTGTTTTCTGTAGCTCGCATTGCGGGCATTCAGGCAGCCAAACAAACCAGTCATTTAATTCCTCTTTGTCATCCGCTTATGTTATCTAAAGTGTCTATCGAATTTGATGCTCAGCCTGACCACAACCGTGTTCGAATAGAATCCATGTGTAAACTGGCAGGTCAAACTGGCGTAGAAATGGAAGCTTTAACCGCCGCATCTGTTACCGCACTTACCTTGTTTGATATGTGCAAGGCCGTTGATAAAGAAATGGTTATTTCTGGCATCAGAGTATTAGAAAAACAAGGCGGTAAATCAGGTCACTTTAAGGCTGATAAAGGTTAGTAATTATTATGATCTCTATTTTATTTTTTGCACAATTACGTGAACAACTAAAAACTGACAAGATTGAATTAGACATCAACACCCCTTGTTCTATTTTAGACATTCAGAAAAGTATTATTAAATCGCACCCTGACTGGTCTCAATTTATAGAAGGCCGCACACTATTAACTGCTGCGAATCAAACCATGGTTGATACGGATTACATAGTGCAGCAAGGGGATGAAGTTGCGTTCTTTCCTCCGGTTACAGGAGGTTAAATCTTAATATGGACAATGAAAACCGCTCTCTTGATTACGTTGGTGTTCAGCTACAAGATTTTGATATCGCCCATGAATACCAACTGATGCGTGAAGGCAATCAGCAAGATGGTGCGGTTGTATTTTTCACAGGATTAGTTCGCGACTTTAATCAAGGCAATGATGTCACTGGGTTATTTTTAGAACACTACCCTGGCATGACTGAAAAAGCCTTACACGACATTGTTGATCAAGCGAAATCTCGCTGGCCAATTAATCGTGTCAGGGTCATTCACCGCATAGGCCAATTGTATTTAGGCGACCAAATTGTTTATGTGGCCGTCAGTGGAAAGCACCGCGAAGCGGCATTTGATGCTTGTCGATTCATCATGGACTTTCTTAAAAACCGCGCACCGTTTTGGAAAAAAGAAACCACCACACAGGGTGATGTATGGGTAGAAGCATTAGAGAAAGATAAAACGGCCATGGATAAGTGGCATGACAAAAAATAAATCAATGAAAAATCATTTGCATCAACTCTGTATATTGCTCACCCTAATCAGCCTTGCCTCATTAAGCCACGCTCAAGTTATTAAGGTGGCCGTAGCCAGTAATTTTTTATCCACAGCCAATATTTTAAAACCCCTTTTTGAAGCCGATATGGCTAAAAAAGACATTTATGGAAACAAGGTATCTGGTCAATCTCACACCCTTCAAATTATCAGCGGAAGCACTGGCCAGCTTAGCCATCAAATTTTAAGTGGGGCTCCGTTTGATGTGTTTTTATCCGCTAATAAAACCCACGCACGCATGGTGAAAGAGCAGCTGAATATCTCTGATGATCAATTCTTTAAATACGCACAAGGATCCCTTGTATTAGTAACCAGTAAACCTCTAAGCACACTGCCCAATATCAAATCGTCATTAAAGCAAGTGTTAGGAACTGAAAGACCTGCACAGACCATTTCTCAAGAGCTTAAAGCTAATATTATTAAGCAAGTACTTACATCCGCTAACAAGGTAGCCATCGCCAATGCCAAGACAGCACCTTATGGCCGTGCCACCGAAGAACTTTTATCTCATTTAAACCTTACCGATCTCATTAAAAATAAAACGGTTAAAGGCCAAAACATTGCACAAACCTATCAGTTTTTTATCAGCGGCAGTGCTGATGCGGCCTTTGTTGCTCATTCTCATTGGTTGCAAGCAAATAAAAACAAAAGGTATTCAGCCCAAGGCTCTATTAATATCCCAATAAATTTACATAGCCCCATTGAACAATGGGGACTAGTGGTTAATAACACCCCTGCCAGCCGTGCATTTCAAAATTTTTTAATGCAGCCTCACATCCAAACCATTCTTAAAAAGAATGGCTATGGTACTGACCATTAAACCTTGGTAATTTAGCACTCTATGGACTCTTTATTACTGACACTAAAGCTGGCGTTTATCAGCACGTGTATCTTGTTGATTATTTCTACTCCAATTGCTTGGTTGCTTGCGCACAAGCAATTTAGAGGAAAAGCCTTTATAGAAGCATTGATAGCCTTACCTCTGGTATTACCCCCCACCGTGTTGGGTTTTTATTTATTAATTGCTCTGGGGCCAGATGGTCCCGGCGGCTGGGTAGCGGGGTTATGGGGTGATCGAACACTGGCCTTTAGTTTCACTGGCCTAGTGATTGGTTCAGTCATTTACAGCTTACCCTTTGTTGTGCAGCCTTTACAAAGTGGTTTTATTCTTATCGGGGCTCAACCCCTTCAGGTGGCTGCCACATTACGCGCATCTTTTATAGATGGTTTTAAACATGTCATTCTACCGCTTGCCAAACCCGCCTACATTACGGCTGCAACACTTGGCTTTGCCCATACATTGGGTGAGTTTGGTGTGGTGCTGATGATTGGTGGCAATATTCCAAATGAAACCCAGGTGGTTTCTATTGCCATTTTTGAACATGTTGAAACCATGAACTATTCAAGTGCACACAGTTTATCGGGCATTTTATTAATATTGTCGTTTACCATGTTGGCTATGATATACCGAAATCGATCTCGATCATTAAACGGTAAGCACAAATCTACAAACACCAGCGGTGGCAGTGGCTTATTATGAAACTGACACTTAATTTAAAACTAAACAAACCCAGCTTTCAACTTAGCGTGCATCAAGATATACATTGGGATAAGCCAGGTATTCATGTGATATTTGGTGAAAGTGGCTGTGGTAAAAGCCACTTATTACGAAGTATTTGCGGCTTAGAAAAAATAGATGGCCAAATACAATTTAACGACACTGTTTGGCAAAGCGCTAAAAAAATAACACCTACCCATAAACGCAATGTATCCATGGTATTCCAAGACGGACAGTTATTTGCTCACCTTAATGTTTTAGAAAACCTAAATTTTTCTTTTAAACGATCCAGCTGCACTAAAGACGAATTCGATTTATGTATTAATCAATTGAACATTCAGCATTTACTGAAACATGAGGTGAATGATTTAAGTGGCGGTGAAAGACAGCGTGTTGCCATTGCCCGTAGTTTGTTAAGTAAACCAGACTTACTCTTAATGGATGAGCCGCTGGCCTCTTTAGACTGGAAGAGTAAATCAGAGATATTGCCTTTTATTCAGCGATTATCTCAAGTATGGAATCTACCCATTTTATATGTGACTCACAGCATTGATGAGGTAATGGAGCTAGCCGATCATGTGATCTTGTTAGAGAAAAAAAATGGTATGGCTCAAATAGTCAGATGCGCCCCGTTGATGGATATCTTGGCTGACATCAATAACCCTTTTAATCAACACCCCAATGCCAGCAGCATACTGCTAGGTAATATAAAACATGAAGGCTACCAGCAAGACGGCTTACATAAAGTGAGTTTAGCTGAACAGTTTTTGTATTTAACCAACACCAACATTCACAGCACACACAGTAGCCAATCTGTCAGATTAAATATTCATGCCAGTGATGTCAGTATTAGTTTGAGTCATGCAATGGACAGCAGTATATTAAATATATTGCATGGAAAGATTATTGAAATTAAACACGAGCCTTCAGGCCACTGCTTAATTCAATTAGAAGTAGATAACCAAATAATACTCAGCCGCATTTCAACCTATTCTGCGCAGCGCTTAAACCTTAAAGTTGGTATGAGTGTATTTGCTCAGATCAAAGCGGTTGCTCTGTCTAAATAATTGTGTGTTCGCGTCATCTAGAAACAAGATTAGCCTATTAGAGAACGGCCTTGTATATCTCCTTGGAATCTAACCACCTCTCATACTGCACAATGGATACCCGCGCTCGCGAGTATGACGGTGTTGAAAACTGAAACAATATTACTTAAATCGGTAATGATACTTACCCACCACACCGTCATACCAAAAGTAAAGAGAGCCTGTCCTGAGCTTGCCGAAGGGAACTGCCTAGTATCCATTTTTAACGAAACGATTCGAAATACTGCGCAATGGATACCCGCGTTCGCGAGTATGACGGTGTTACAAGCTGCAAAAGTATTACTTAAATCGGTAATGATACTTACCCACCACACCGTCATACCAAAAATAAAGAGAGCCTGTCCTGAGCTTTCCGAAGGGAACTGCCTAGTATCCATTTTTAACGAAACGATTCGAAATACTGCGCAATGGATACCCCCGTTCGCGAGTATGACGGTGTTGAGGGCCCCTGTTACGTTGCTTTAAATTAATAAGTTCACTTTCTAAACGTCATACCAGAAGTGAGGCACGAGCTATCTGGTATCTATTTTGATGAGACTCAGCCCATAAAACTAACAACAATATTGAACTTCTTCTCATACAAAAAAATATAAATCATAACCCCAAATATGTTTTCGTGATGGTGAAAATATCTCGCTGCTGAATTAGCCCTGTAATTAGGTCATTCCCTTTTTTATCTTTTACATTTTTATTGGCGAATAACGGCACATTAACTCCCGTATGCTCTTCGTGACTAAATTCGTTAGTGGCATAATTAATGGCCATTGTACCGCCTTCTGGAGTTTTAATTCTTGCAACCGCACCAGGCGTGGCTACGGGAACACCATAAGCATTAAACAAGCTTCCATTAGGAATAATTTGTGCAGCCTGTCCATGATCAGCAGTGATTAAAATTAACGTATCTTCATTCTGCTTGGCAAAATCCAATGCGACCTGAACCGTTTCAAATAACTGCTGCGCTTCGCCAATTGATCCACACGGATTACGTTTATGTGATTGTTTATCAATACTTGCACTCTCTACCATTAAGAAAAAACCGGTATCGTTGTTTAAGTGGCTTAACGCAACTTGTGTCATATCTTTTAAGTGTGGTGTGTTTTTACGCTCAAAATCAGGATTGTCTTCGCATTCCATTTCATCGGGTAATGAGACGGTTCCCAGATATTTATGAAACCAGTTTAAAAAGCTGAACTCAGCTTGCTCGGCTATGCGACCATCTGTTCCTTGTAGCCGTACTGCTAAGTGCTTACTAGCAAATAAACCCATTATTTTCTCAGTGGGTTTGACATTTTTAGCATCATCTAAGGTTTCAATTATATGAAAATTATGAGCCTGGGCCTGCTCTAAAACAGTTTGATCCGAACCTTCTGCCTTCTCTTTAAACCAGCGTTTACCACCACCTAACAAAACATCCACATTACTGGCCGCTAACTGCTCACTAATACTGCCCAAACCGCCTTTAGCTTGAGTGTCTTGCTCACAATCAATAATGTAATCTCCATGGCTTTGGTATTGCACCATACGTTCAGGGCTTTCACAGCCCCTTACACTCACATGTGCAACAAATGCAGCGGGGGTTGCATCTGTAATGGATGCCGTTGTTACGATTCCCGTTTTTAAACCCTTGTCTTCAGCAAGTTGAACAATACTGGTTAAGTCTTGATCTGAATGTGCACTGGTGGCAATTCGTCCAATACTGGTGGTCACGCCGGTTGCCATAGCCGTGGCACTATTCGCACTGTCTGCCACATAAATGGCCTCGGTAGGGTCATTATTATCAACTGTCAGCACTTGCACCGCAGAGCGAACTGGCATGGTATCTAAAATGGTTTTACCTTGTGCGCCATGCAGGTAGTTACGCGCAGCAGTGATTTGCTGATCATCCATGCCGTCGCCAATGATTAAAATAACGTTTTGTGCATTTACTGTAGAAGCCCCCAGTATTCCCATTAAACAAGCCGCTGATAAAATCTTGTGAGAATGAAAGAAACTGGACATTAAAGACTTGGAATTTAAGAAAGTAATAATAGGATTTACCATAATAATTTTTAAAACTGGGTTTAAGTAAATATAACTGTACGGTATTCGAGCCATAGAACCAATGACCTAAAAAGCCAGCTCACTATCCAAAATAGCAAGCCTGACTCATGACTCACTAAGTCAATCTGGTAAATATGGCTTTAGGGACTGCTGGCATTCTGGCGATAAAATAATTTGCTGAGCTTCAGGTTTATTATGGTATTGATCTAAACCCAATCTATTAATTAAGTACATCAATAATGCCGCTCGTACCTGAAGTGTTTTAACGTAGGTAACATTAGGATTTTGACCTACAGCTGTCATATCGTAATCCAACGCTATAATTTTGGTTCTATTTTCATCTAACCTGGGATCTGGAATGATCTCTAAATCCAATAAAGTCTGCCATAGCTCATCTTCTATATCGTAATGGTCTGCACCATCAAGCAGCTCACTCGGATAACTTGCATCAAAGCGGCTTAAAACAAAATCTCTGTATCCATTATTTTTTTCGCAATATGCTCTTACATGCCAACGTAAACCATCAAATACAATATTATGCGGCTGAATAACACGAGCGGTGAATTCAGGGTGACTAACAGATGCATACGCAATACTTAAACGTCGCTGCTCACGAATGGCTTGAAGAATTGGCCGCACGACTAAAGGCTTCACATTACGCGTAGGCATGGCAAGTTGAGTAACGCTTTCTCCTGCGGCAATTAACTGCACATATTCTTGTAAACTGCCCCCTGTAAACTGTGCCACCATATTGGATGTCGACACATAAGAGTCACTCACGGCTTCATAAGCCATATTTTCAGGGTAAAGGGTTTTGTATTTTTGAATGACATGAGCAGCTAATTTAATGCCTAACTCAAATTGCTGACTGATATAAGCCGCATTGATGCGCCCTTCCCAAATCAGCATCAACTCAACGAAAGCAAAGCGCTTTTGATCAACGGTTGAATTGTTTTCTTTTTCTGTTAAATGACTTGCCATGTGATTACGCAACCTGAATACAGATAGGTAAAATAACCAAGTTTAGAATGTTTCACAATCAATAAAACGCAGATACTTGCCAGATTGGCTGGTAATCAATATTGCTCCTTTTAAAATCTACATTCTCTTATTTATGAGAAATATCCATCCATTCATAATTGAAATAAGGAAATACCAAGTAAATGTTTAATTTCATGGCAACATTTATTCATTAAAAGCGGATACAATAAGAATAAACAGGAATATATCTGCCGCTTTTTCTTAGCTAACGGCCATTAACTCATACATTAGAAACCATAATTTTCATTTTCTACGCATTTATAAAGACATTTCATAACACTTCTTTACACATATTAATCTCTTACACATTAGCTGCACATTTCATCCTTTTTCTTAATAAAACTTTCTTATTTCAACCTGATTTTAGGCCACCTGCTTGCAATACATACTTTGGCTTATTGTGAACTAACGTTAATTTTTTAACTTAGCAACAATATGCTTGTTGGTTTCGTTTTATCAACATCCAAAGTCATTAATAGAAGGAATTGTCATTATGATTGGAGGTATCTCAGGCGGAGGAGGGTTCACACCCACCTCTATGTTCCAACCTCAAGCAAAAGGAGGGGAGGACAAAAATCTAATAAATCATGCAGATAATGATGGTGATGGCGCGGTATCTAGCGCCGAATTTACCAGCATGCTAGAAACTGAACAAGGAGATGGTTTCTCGCAAGACACTGCCAATGAAATGTTTGCTCACATAGATTCTGATGGTGACGGCAGTATTTCACAATCAGAAGACGATACGGCTAAAGCTGAAATGCAAGCGTATATGCAAGAACGCATGTCTGACATGCAGAGCTTAATGGGCATGATGAGCAGTGGTAGCATTTCGAGCACAAGCGCCCAAGGTGAAGCGAGTGGTAATAAACCACCTCCGCCGGAAGGTGGTATGGGCCCTCCTCCCGGTGGTGGACCTCCCCCTGGTGGCGGTCCTCCTCCATCCGGTGAAAGCGAGTCTGGCAGTGAGCAATCTCTTCTAGATAGCCTATTAGAGGCGACAGAAGAAGAGCTAAACGAGTTGCTGTCTACCATGGACACCGATGGTGATGGCTCTGTTTCTGAAGCTGAACTTGAAGCGGCTACCAATCAATTGGTTGGCCAATTAACCTCAGAAAAGGAACAGAAAGGCCCACCCGACCTTATGAAAGAAGCCGACTCTGATGGCGATGGGAATATCACACAAGATGAATTCAATGGTGCACTGACAAGTAAGCACAGTGACATCAGCGATGAGCAGCTTAGTGATATGTTCGCTAAAACGGATATAGACGGAGATGGAAACATCACCCAATCGGAGTTAGAGCAGCACAAAGAAGGTCGTCCTGAGCGAGGGATGGAAATGGCGAGTGAAGGCTTAAGTTCGATTCAACAGAACGGCGCTAAGCTTTACGAACTGGCCAGTGCTTTAATGGATTCATTGGGCACTGATACTAGTTCAGATATCAGTAGTATCTTGCTTGAGGCCTAGTGAATGACTTTAACTTTATTTTAACAAGGAAAAAACTGTACTCTAAACTCAAAAAATAATTCTAATTTAGAGTACAGTTTTTTATTATTTATTTATCATCAAATTCTAATTCAGCGGTATCCATCACTGGCTGAGGGATTTCTTTTTTGGTGCGCACACCTAAATCTTTAAACTTATGGGCTTGGCTGATTAAATTACCACGGCCTTCTTTAAGTTTATTCCAAGCACTGTCATAAGTGCCCTGCACTGTTCCCAGTTGCTTTCCTATTTTTTCCATCTCAATCACAAAACCGACCAGTTTATCGTGAACTTTACCGGCACTTTCAGCCAGCTGTCTGGCATTTTTATTTTGTCGCTCAATAGACCACAGGCTTGATACAGTTCTTAAACTGGCCAATAGTGTTGTAGGTGTCACCACAACAATACGTTGTTCGAACGCATCATTAAATAACTTATCATCATGTTCAAATGCCACCATAAATGCAGGTTCAATGGGCATAAATAAAAATACAAAATCTGGGCTGTTTAGCCCTGGCAACTTAGTATATTGTTTTTCTGACAAGCTTTTTATGTGCATGCGAACAGCATCAATATGTTGCTTTAAAAACTTAATCCTATCAGCTTCGCTTTCAGCGTTTACGTAATCTGTATAGGCATTAAGTGATACTTTTGCATCGACTATAATATGCTTACCTTCAGGTAAGTTAATAATCACATCAGGGCGAAAGCGTTCTCCGTCTTCGTCTGTAATGCTTTTTTCACGTACGTATTCTTGGCCGCTGCGTAAGCCTGATTTCTCTAATACTGTTTCCAGCACTAGTTCTCCCCAGTTACCCTGTGTTTTCTTTTCACCACGTAATGCACGGGCTAGCGAGGCGGCCTCTTCCGTTATTTGTTTATTCAAGTCATGAAGACTTGTAATCTGTTCTTTTAACGCCGATCTGTCTTTGCTTTCAGCAACATACACATCGTCTACTTTTTTGCGCAAACCTTCTAACTGATCTTTAAATGGATTTAATAAACTACTTAATCCTTCTTGGCTGCTTTGTTTAAACTGTTTATTTTTCTCTTCAAATATCTTATTTGAAAGGTTTTCGAATTCTTGGCTCAACTGCACTTTATTACTTTGTAATAGTTGTAGTTTTTCATCTACGTTTTCTTGATCTTTTTGACGCTCGACCTGCTCTTGATTTAACTGGGTTTTTAAATCGGCTATTTGTAAGTTTAACTGGTCAATAGTAGCTTCTTTTTGAATCAATTTTTGTGCGTCTAGCTCTCGCTCAGCCAGTGTGGCCTGGGTATGCTTTAACTGCCCTTGTAGCGCAGAAAGTTCAATACGATTAGTCTCTAGTTTCCCTTCAACTGCTTTCAAAGTGGTATCTAAGGTGTTTACTTGTTTTGTCGCCGTTTGTTCTGCCGCCAATGCTAGCGCTTGTGCGGTAGTGGCCTCGCCTAAGGTTAATTGTAATTCGGCTAACTGTGTATTAAGCCCCGCCACTTGCTGATGGTTCTGCTGTTCTTTTTGTTCAGCTTGTACGGTCAATGCTTGAATCTGTAAATTTGCATCTTCTAAGCGACCCTTTGCTTGTCGGCTTAATACAAACACACCAGCAGCAAATGCCAGCGTGATTAAGGCGGGTAACAATAAACTTTCTAAAACCATCATAATCTCTCGGCAATACTAAATAACACGCACATATGTGTCGTAAATAAGGTGGTAATCTGGGCCATAGCTTACCTTTATAGGATAAGGAAATCATGGCTTGAGCGGTAATTATTCCAACTAAAACGATAAGAGCCCATACACACGCTCTGTTATGGCTTAAACACATCCAAAATGGTTTAAAGTACGTATTATAAATATCTAAATACAGCCCCATAAAAACCAGAAAGAGCAGCATTGTGAATAGCCAGCAAAAAATTTTCTCCCGATACATTCAAGCATTACCACCGGGTGAACTCAGCTGGATAGGCTTACGCCCAGAAAGAAAAACAAACATGATTGCCGTCAACCAAACCACAGCCCTCGCCAAACAAGGGTTAGAAGGTGATCACCGCATTGGTAAAACATTAGGGTCTGGCCGGCAGGTCACTATTATCAGTGAAGAATACATACAACAAATAGGACATTACTTGGGCGGTAAGGCCATTCACCCTGCCCTGCTAAGGCGTAATCTAGTGGTTAAAAATATCAACCTAACCGCATTACGTTATCAAACGTTTCAAATTGGAGGCGCCATATTTGAAGCTGGCGCACTATGCCACCCTTGCTCTCGAATGGAGCATGCTCTGGGTAAAGGGGGAGTTGCCGCCATGATGGGCCATGGCGGATTGTGCTGTAAGATTATTCAAAGTGGCGAGATAAAACTGGGAGATTCAGTGGTACTGCTAAAACCCCAACAAAGCTTATTTTAACTCACGTAAAGCAACTACTGAAAATAGCCTTTTAGTAGTCCCCCAAAAAAAGCCAATTGGCTTCTCAGGTACCCTTGATATTTAGGAAGTTCATCGTCTACATCCGCTATCCTAGAATGATAAAAGATGTGCATTTTTGACTTGGGTAGCTGACTCGAATTTCGAATATTAGCCGTCGGAATAACCACCAACTTTGGCATTAATGGTAACGCAACATATTCAATGGCAGGCTTGTGACACACAGCGCATTTTCCTCTGTGTACCAAGGGAGGCGAAGTATAGGTTTTATACTCCACTGTACCCTCCTCAGGCATGACAACGTCTTTTGCACGAAACAAGGTGATATCAGCATGACTCGCTTGATTAAATTCTTGGCAAATTGTGCAGTGACAATAGGCCCTTAAAAGCGCTTTGCCTTTCACTTCAAACTGAACATGTCCGCATTCGCACTGTCCTTTGCTTTGTTGATCCATCATTTATCCCGCAACTATTTCAGTTTAATTGATAAAGTTTATTTTACGCTGTGTAAGGCGCACACTTTATTGCCACTTGGGTCTCTTAGGTACGCAAGATATAACTTAGCGAATCCGCCTTCACGCATTCCCGGAGGCTCTTCACATCTTGTACCGCCATTCTCTAAACCCGTGGCATGCCACGCATCGGCTATTTCAGGTGTTTTAGCCAAGAACCCTATGGTTGAACCATTACCCTTACAAGCAGGCTCTCCATCAATTGGCTTACTAATCGCAAACACACCCGATTTTGTATAGTAAAAAACCCGGCCTTTTTCATCAATCACACCCGGTTCATACCCTAGCTCACCCAGTGTTTTGTCATAGAAGTTTTTTGAAGCTTCTATATCGTTTGCACCTACCATTACATGACTAAACATATTTACCCTTTTATTTTAACACTTGGTTTCGATTGACTGGATCAACACACTACCCGATTTTTAAATGGCATCAATCTTTAATCATTCACATTTATAATATGCAGCGTTTACAAAAACAACCTAATATGGATAACGCCTATGCATTGATTAATATAAGTTATCAATTTATGCCTATTCATACCCTGCACACGCGTACATGAAAAAAGCACTTAAAAAAAGGGCAGGTTTAAATTAAACCCACCCTTTCTTTTACACTTAAGAGCAATGAATGCTTTCGTGAAATTTATTAACTTTTTGACGGGTTAATTAAAAATTTTCCGCCTGTTTTTTTAGCATTGTACTGAGCAATTACACTGGGGGTCATGGCTTGTTCAAAACTTAGCTCTTCAGTGAATGAACATGCGAATGTGGTTTTAATTTCATCGGCCACCTTCTTTTTCAACTCCCCGATACGTTGTGGTGTTAACTTGCCTAAAAAGCGCATTAACAACCAGCCACCAATGCCCCAAGTCATACCGTAAGCACGATTTAAAACCGTTGGTGAGAAATCCAAACCACCATAAATATAAACCTGTTTGTTATCTTCTGAACCATAGGTGTTAAAACCTTTAGCATCTTTACTGCCCACCATTTCCATGGCGGTTAAAATATCACTTACTAGATCGCCACCGCCAATGGCATCAAATGCTAGGGTGGCGCCAGTCTCTTCAATCGCTTTGTATAAGTCGGTTTTAAATTCTGCATTTGATGAATCACAAATATGTTTTGCACCAATTTCTTTTAGAATATCCGCTTGTGCCTGACTTCTTACAATATTTACTAATGGAACATCTTGCGCTAAACAAATTTTATTCAACATCTGCCCTAGACTAGAAGCCGCTGCGGTATGTACTAAACCGGTATGCCCTTCCATTCGCATGGTTTCAACCATGCCTAATGCGGTTAATGGATTCACAAAAGACGACGCTGCATCACGAGCGGTGGTGTCCTCATGATGAATAATGCAAGCCTGTGCTGGAACACAGCAGTATTCAGAGTAAGCCGCACCAGGGATAACACCCACTGTTTTACCTATCAAAGCTTGAGCGGCTTCGCTATCACCAGCCGCTACTACCGTACCCGCACCCTCATTACCAACAGGTAGAGTTTGGTCTAAACGCGCCGATACACGCGGTAACATGCCTTTAAATATAGGTGCCGATAAGGTTTTTTTGTCCGCACTCAACTTAGCTTCAGGCAAATTAGCCGGACCAAACATTGGCCACATATCAGATGGGTTAATTGGAGCTGCTTCTATGCGCACAATCACTTCATGAGGCTTGGGCTTAGGCACATCCATTTCTTTAAGGGTAACTTCAAGCTGCCCATCAGACGAAATAGCACTGAATAACTGTTTTGATTTATTCATAAGAATTAAGCTCGATAAAAAAAGACGTTTCACAGACTAGCAGAATGCTATGACATATAAAGCAAGCAGACTAAAGACAGTCTGTTCTTTATAAGCGCACAATAAATTATGAGGGTAATTTGTTAATTAGATCATACAAATAATGAGTTAAAGGTACTGATGATATAAGTGCGCAGCCATTTCAACCACGATCCCATGACGCCTTGCTAACCGATCATGATCGATGTCGTAACCGCCCCCTATTACAGTTGCCACTGGTATGTGTCGCATAAGACAAGTGCGCAACACCAATTCATCTCGATCCATCATACCCTGCCATGTCACGTTTAAATGACCAAGGCCGTCATGCTGCCAAATATCGACACCTGCATCATAAAGCACCAAGCTAGGCTGTAATTTATCCAATAGTGTATTCAATGTTTGTGATACCACTTGTAGATAAGCTTGATCTTCAAGGTTGTTTTCTAAGCCCACATCAAGGTCGCTGTTAAATTTTCTGAATGGAAAATTTTTCTCACAATGAATCGAACAAGTAAACGCATTAGGTTCATCACTTAAAATAGAAGCCGTACCGTCACCCTGGTGCACGTCGCAATCAAAAATCAGTACGTTTTCAATTTCATTATTTTTAAGCAGTGTTTTAGCGGTATAGGCAAGATCATTAATCATGCAAAACCCCGAACCAAAATCGCGATGCGCATGATGGGTTCCGCCTGCAAGATGGCAGGCCAGTCCTTTTTCTAATGCAAGCTGAGCAGCTAGCAAGGTGCCGTTTGGTGCCGTAAGTGTTCGATCTACCAAACCCTGACTCCAAGGCAAGCCAATACGTCGCCACGCTCGTTTATCCACATGGTTACCGCAAAGCTGCTCTAGGTAATTTAAATCATGGGCTATGGATAAATCAGTTAGAGAAGCTGGTTCAGGTTGATAAAGGTTTTCACGTTTTGACTGAATGAGGTCTTGTGCCAATACATGATCGTATAAGCGCACAAACTTACTCATTACAAAGCGATGGTCTTCAGGGAAGTCACAAGAATAATTAGGGTGATAAACAATGGGTAACATATCGTTATTTATCCATCAGCCTAATTATGTATACAGGTATAAATATTAAGAGAATGAAATCAATTCAACGTCAAAAATCAATGCAGACCCAGGTTTAATCGCACCTGCTGCACGATTACCGTAAGCAAGGTTACTTGGAATATAAAAGCGTGTTTTTTCTCCCACAACCATTAGCTGCACACCCTCGGTCCAACCGGGAATCACTTGATTCAAACCAAAGCTGATAGATTGGCCACGGTCTACTGAGCTATCAAACACAGTTCCGTCTAACAAGGTGCCATGATAATGCACTGTCACATTGGATTTTGCACTGGGATGCTCACTGCCCGTACCCTGCTCTAGTACTTTATATTGCAACCCTGATGATGTGGTTTTCACGCCGTCTTCATTTTTGTTCTTTTCTAAGAATTCACGCCCCTCTTCAATACCCGCTGCAGCGGCTTTTTTACTGCGTATACGCAACCAAGTGAACAACACAATCACAAATACGACAGCGGCAATAAATAATGGAGGCATAATCAATCCTAGGTAAATAATAATCAGGGGCTATTCTAAACAAGTTAAGACAATATCGGTAGCCTGTTCTGCTGGCATCATAAATGGGGGCAAATTGGTTAACCTTTACTAACTAATAGGTTAATGATTTAGACAGAGAGTTACAGTAGTATCATATCAATCAAAG
Organism: Bermanella sp.; assembly: GCA_034112345.1. Classification (GTDB taxonomy): domain Bacteria; phylum Pseudomonadota; class Gammaproteobacteria; order Pseudomonadales; family Oceanobacteraceae; genus Bermanella. The sequence continues at coordinate 19,073 of JAWUVN010000056.1, forward strand.
CGATTAAGTCGCATATAAACCAAATGCCGTGACAGCTAAAGTCCGTACTATATATAGGGCAAACCGTGATCATTCAACACAAAGAAAAAATAGCCTCGCCCAATACCATTAAAGAAGCCTTTAAGGATCTGGGTTACATATGCAGTGATGACATTGCCATGTCTGTTTACCTTGCCTGTCATTTGCAAAAGCCCATATTAGTTGAAGGGCCACCTGGTGTAGGCAAAACCGAACTGGCCAAAAAAATAGCCGAATACTTATCCACCACCCTAATTCGAATGCAATGTTACGAGGGCCTTGATGAAGCCAAAGCACTCTACGAATGGAAATATGGTAAACAATTACTTTACACACAGCTATTAAAAGACCAGCTAGGCGACGTTATGAATGGCGCCAAAGGATTAGATGAATCCGTAAGCCGCTTACATCAATTTGGTGATATTTTTTATTCCGATGAATTTTTAGAACCACGTCCTTTATTGCAAGCATTAAGACAAGAAGGCGGTGCTGTTTTATTAATAGATGAAATTGACAAGGCAGACCAGGAGTTTGAAGCCTTTTTATTGGAACTGCTTTCCGATTACCAAGTAAGCATTCCAGAAATAGGCACTATTAAAGCCAAATCCAAACCCATAGTCATACTCACTAGCAATAATACCCGCGAACTGGGTGATGCTTTAAAACGCCGCTGTTTACATTTATACATCCCATTCCCTGAACCCAAACTAGAGCAAGAAATCATCAGTGTTAAAGTGCCTGAATTAGATGCTGCCCTACAAAAAGAATTGGTGGCATTTGTAAGTGAGCTGCGCACCATGGCACTAAAAAAAGTGCCCGCCGTGAGTGAAACAATCGACTGGGCAAAAGCTCTGTTACTGCTTAACGTCCATCAACTTGATCACCAATGGATAAAAAGTACACTCAACCTGCTACTTAAATTTCAAGAAGATATTGAAGTTATTGAGCCTGAAATTCGAAACATAATGAATAAGTCTAAACGGTTGTAACATGCAAAAAGTATTGGGGGACTTTATTCACGCACTAAGACAAGCTGGATTGCCGGTCTCTCCTGCTGAGACACTAGACGCCTTTCATGCCAGTCAGCTTGTGGGCCTTAAAAATCCCAACCTACTTAAATCAGCACTTGGTATGACACTGGCTAAAACACAAGAAGACTTAATTAAACTTGAACAGGTGTTTGATCATTTTTTTAGTTTAAATACAACATCCATTGATCATAATGATAAACAAGTACTTGATTCAGATAGCAAAGACAATCAAAACTCAGAACAGCAAGACCCTGATGAAAACCAATCACAAGAACAAGCCAACAACCCATCAGATTCACCCAATTCTCAATTGGCCTTACAACTCATTAGTAATGACCAAACAGCCATAGAAACCGCCATAGCCGCTGCAGCCGATCAAGCCGGTGCCACTCGCATGCAAATGTTCACACAAAAAGGCGTTGTCAGCTATCGCATCATGCAAGCACTAGGAGAAGAATCTCTTAATGCCGAGTTAAGCGCCCTAGCAAAAGATAATAAGCACCCGGCACTTATTCATAGTATCCGTTCTAAGCAAACGAAACTGCGCGAACAAGTGAAAGAATACGTAGAACAACAATACCTGCTGTACAGTAAAAATATTGGTAAACAGCTGGTCGATGACAACCTTAAAAAAGTAAAACTCAGCAACGTGGATTTTTCGTATTACCAACAGATGTCTAAATTGGTAACAAAAGCGGCCAAGCAATTAGCGACTCAACATGGTCGGCGTAAAAAAACGTCTAAACGAGGCACGCTGGATGTGCGTAAGACCATCGCTGCTAATGCTGCGTTTGATGGTTTTCTATTTCACACCAAATGGAAATCCACTCGAATTGAGCGCCCAAAGGTCATGGTAATTTGTGATGTGAGTGGATCAGTCAGCAAGATGGCGCGGTTCTTATTAATGTTTTTATACAGCCTTCAGGATGTACTGCCTAAAGTGCGCTCCTTTGTATTTGCATCAAACTTGGCTGAAGTCACCAAAAGTTTTGATGAGCAAGACATTGAAGAAGCTCTGAGCATTATCATGAAGAAGTGGGCCTTCATGCCGACGGATTATGGGCGTGCCTTAATTGATTTTAAAGATTTAGCGCTGAATGACATCGATAATAAAACCACCGTCATCATGTTGGGTGATGCTCGCAACAACTACTCTGATTCGCACGCTAAAATTTGGCAAGAAGTTTACCAAAAAAGTAAGCGTGTATTATGGCTAAACCCTGAAGGTCAATACAATTGGGATTCTGGTGATTCAATTATGAGTGAGTACAGCCCTTACTGCTCAAGAGTAGAGCCGTGCAGTTCGATCAATGATTTAACTCGCATACTGGGTTCATTACTTAAGCACTCTTAGGCTGAGCGCTCTGACTTTTAGGTATTTTATGTCCAGCTTCGCAATAACTTATCCACTGATTTTTTTGGCGTTTTTGCTAATTTCTTAATCTGTTCAAAACTTAAGTCGAATACGTTATATCGCTCACCAATATTTTCTAGCATGGCCATCCAGACTTTTGCTGTCATCTCTGAGTCGTATAACGCTCGGTGAAAGCCTCCACCACTGGGAATTCGTGCGAACTCAACCAGCTGTCCAAGTTTATGGCTTGGAGCGTCTTGAAAGACTCTTCTAGATACCAATAGCGAACATGAAAATTCGCCCGCGTAACTGCGCGATATGCGATCAAGCTCAGCATCTAGAAAACGCTTGTCGAATGATGCGTTATGAGCAATCAGGTTACTGTCGCTGATAAAGTCGGCAAATCGTCCCATAACATTTTCGCAACTGTCAGCATCAGCCAGCATGTTGTTGCTGATCCCTGTGTAGTCTTCAATAAAGCCACTTACACGCTTACCCGGGTTCATTAGCTCTTGAAAACGCTCGGTAACTTCGCCGTTTTCAAGCTTTACCGCACCAATTTCAATGGCGCGGTCGCCCATATCAGGGGATAAGCCCGTGGTCTCGAAATCGAGAATAATTAAGGAATCTGCACGCATAATATAAATCTTAAAGTGAATCTAACCAATAATACCTAAATGATACTGGGTTATTACTAATCTACAACGTGCTTTCATTAACCGTTGATTATTAATGCATTTCATTCAGGCAATAAAAAAGCCCGATGGTAAGTAACCAGCGGGCTTCAGATGCCTATGAATGGTTTTTAGAAGGTTGCCCCCATATCAATCCATTCAGCAATAATTTTTGTTTCGGCGCCATTCAACATGCCTTCATGCAATTCGCTTACGGCATCACTATGACCCGCTGGGTTAAATAACCAGTGCTCATCGTCTTTATCTTCATCAAATAAGTCGAAGAAGTTAGCACTTGGAATCGCACCCTCTTTACTAAACAAGGCTTGTTCAAAGCAGCTAAAGCAATCATTTTCAGGCGCTATTAAGAATGGCGGCTGCACTGTAATACGACAGTGATCAGTGCTGACTTCACTAAACTCTGACGACAAGAACATAAATGCACGCTGAGTTGAAAATAGGTTTTCATACGAAGCCAATTGACCATCTGTATTTGATAAGTTCAGCTTGGTAAAACCACGATCATCATGGCAATCAACACAACTGTTACCATCCGCATCTCGCCCTACTTCATTCCAGATAGGCTGAATATGTGATGCGTAAGAAATATTTGCTACGCAATCTGCTGCCATATTTTGCTCGCACACAAGACTAACAGGCTTTGCAGTTAGCAATTGATCATAAGTAATATCAATCGATTCATTTTGATTAGCCTGAAGTTGGGTCCAATGATCTTGATATTTCAAATCAGGAGTTAACTGACCTACATTGTCAATTGATGCATATAAAGCTTCAGCCATTGTACCGCCCAGACTAGTACTTAATATTTCTGGGTTAGCATTTGGCCAAGAAGCGGCAGCACTTAATGCGCCTTTATTTGCAGGATTACCAGTACCATTTACATGATCGTAGCCACTGCCTTTAATGTGACAACCCTGACACTGTTGAGTATCATCTTTTTCAGCTTGTAACTTACTCGGGTGGCGCTGCAAGTAATCGTAAGCAAAGTCACTACCCTGCATAACATCTTTATTTAATGCCTTAGAATTTTTGTTCACCACTTCAAATGTATAAGGTGTGTTGGCAGGTACTTCAAATATTACCGAGCCATCTGGTTGAATATCGGTATAACCTTGAAGCTCTAACTCACCATATATATTTTCAGTTAGCACTCTTACAAAACGCTCACTGCGCTCACCAACAGAATGTATTGTAGGATCTGCCATTGCAGTCATTCCGAACGCACTTTTATCTGTTCCATCTACATCATAAATTGAACGAATGTGTATTAGCGCCGTATCAGGTTGTGGCTCTACAATTACAAACGGAGGCAATGGTTCAACAACTGAGATATTTACATTTACAGACTGCTCAGCATGTGACTCAGTATTATCGTCAGAATCTGTATCAATTACATAAGCGACTACTTTAAAACTAAAGTCGTTTATTAAATCACTTTGCATTGTAATTAATGCTGTTGTTACAGCTGGATCAGTTAACACCCACACATCACTAGCATTTAACGAAGCATTATGAACAATTGATCCAACCGGCATGTCTTGAAATTCAATTTTATCAATTGCTTCTGACCCATCAATATCTGTCACGGCAGCTGAAATATCTATTTCAATTGTTTGTCCATTTAATACGTTATCACTCACTTCAATAACATGCTGAAAGTTATTATAAATGGCTGTGCCGCCACTTATAAACGTTATAACACCTGAATGAGTTCCTTCTGCGGCAATACTTTCTACTATATCGCCATTGATCATCAATATATTTTCGCCGGCATCACCAGTAATCGAGGTGTTAACTGCTTCACCCCAATTATTAACTTGTACAAAGTCATTACCCTCTCCTGAAGATACTGAGCCCGCGTTTTCTTTTGCTCCATCAATAACAATGTAATCATTTTCTGAAGTGCCGTTTATGACTTGGTTAGTTTGAATCTCACCAACGTTGATTACATTTGACGTTCTTGCTTCTAATAAAATACTGTTTATGTCATTTGCATTAACAGAAAGATCTGGCTTATCTGCAATCGCGTGGATGATCACTTTAATTTCACCATCAAACGTCTTACTGCGAGTGTCTTCGGTGTATGTGATTGCCGTTACTAAGACAACATCATCACCGCTGTTTGGTGATGGCGTGAATAATAATGCGGAAATATCTGCAACATCAATTGTCCAGCTTCCATCATTATTATTTGTTCCAACATTGAATCGTGCATCAACAGGTACATTACTAATAACAAGGCTACTTGTATTGCTTGCCTCAATCTCGGCTAAATTTAACTCAACATCAGTATCTTCATTTGTTGTAACAAGAGCATTAATAGCGCTCCCTACGACTTCAACTGGATCTATTGGATCTGTTGGATCTGTTGGATCTACTGGATCTACTGGATCTACTGGATCTACTGGATCTACTGGATCTACT
>JAWUVN010000057.1:0-40097 GCA_034112345.1 Bermanella sp.
TAAGTTTTCATGTTCAGCTTTTATTGGTTGTGAATCGTAAAGTGCATAGCGCCATATGACGCCAATATCATTTTATGGTTTTTTGATCAAGTTTGAGTTTACATGAAAAGGGTGTCAGCGTGATGCGTGAAATCAATAATATTTATATTATAAATTGCATAAAAAAACGGGCTAAAAGCCCGTTTTTTTATGGATGATAAGTATTCAACTACCAATCTAATCCTAACTCAAATACGACACCCGCTTCTTTTGCTGGGTCGCTAGTATTTGCGTAGCCACCAATATCAATGTGCATGATACCGAATGGAGAAAGGCCTAAGCCTGCAGACATTACGTTTTGTCCTGAAGAGGCTAGGTTAGAGCGATAACCTGCTCGCAATTGCAGAAAGCCCAATACATCGGCTTCTGCACCTAAGGATAAAAATTGGGTTGCATCTTCAAAAGCAACAGGCTCATTTTCAGTGATGTCTAAATCAGCAGCAAGATTTACCCAGCCAAGCGCTTGATAAGCAACGCCTACACGAATTTGCGGAGCAATTGATACAACAAGGTCGTCGGTGGTTACAGCATTGCCATCTGTTGTTTGAATGTCTTTACCTATTAGGTTTTTAATGACAACACCAAAGGTGCCTTGTTCTTCTGCGCCAAATTTTGTTGATGCACCAATATCTAGGTTAAAGCCAGTGTCTTCAACACCTAGTTCGCTAATTTCACTGGTTTCAGTATCGTCTTCTACCTGAACTTTGTAGTTATAAGCATCAATGCGTTGAAGTTTTGGTGTAATGCCGATAGCGACTTGACGATCGGCAATGGTAAATTCACGAGAGATGCTAATTGCCACTTCAGAAATGGCAATAGCAACGATATTAATTTCAGATTTTAGGGTTATCGTATCTGCATTTGGATCAAGCGCACCACCTGTGAAAATGACTTGGTCGCCTTCACCAGCGACACCACCGTATGAAAATGCATCTAGATTATTTTTTGCATCAAGTAGATCTGATTGGGCGTCAGTAACAGCTTGTACTTCTGCTGCGGTAACCAAGCCCCCTGCAGCATTAACAACGGCTAGAGCTGTCGTTGCTGCGCTAGAAGCTTGTGAGTATGAATTCAGTTCTGAAGAGTAAGCATCAAGTGCTGCGGTGTAGTTATTCAGGGAATCTAAATCTTCTTGTGCAATATTTAACTGACCCGAAAAGCTTGTGCTGTTATTCGCGCTAATCGCGACTGAGAATTTTTTACTAGGAATCGCTATACCAGCGCCTCCGCCGAGCCCACCACGTAATGGTTTACCTGATAATAAACTCAAGCCTTGGGTTAGGCTTCCGGTAGCTGATCTTAATGAACCTGTACCTGAATTTAGTGCTGCAACATCAGCAGCTAAGCTTGCATTTGCAATCTGCAGGGCAGCTAAGTCGCTATTATCAATAGCGGTATTAACAGCCGTAAATGAATTGGTTGAATTGCTAACACTGGTTTCGATAGCGTTGAATGCATCTGTAAAGTCCGTTGCATAATCTGCCTCTGCAAATGCGTCTGCATTGTCAATAAACTCATCTTCATCTGCAAAATAACCACCTACTTGCGGTAACAATAACCCAAAATCATCGCTTTCATCACCGCCGGATAGTAAAGACGGATTGTATTGTACTGAGTGGACTGTTTTAGCGGATGCTACACCAGTTCCACCCATTGCCATACCACGAGCATCGGTTGGAGCGAAAGGCTGTGCAGTTACCTGCAGTGTGGCCAGCGATATCGCAGCCCCCAATAGAATTTTATTATTCATGCTGTGTCCCTTTATATGTCGTTTGGCCATTGCTGCTTTAATACTAGCCGAGATTTTGATTTTTTTTAGTTTGTAATGGTATTAAAAGTATTCAATCTATAGTTTAAATTAATACATAAGTATGTAACACCCAAAAGTGTGAACAAGTTGTCTGAAATCTATATTTAGGCTTGCTAGGGCTTGCCTGAATCCCTATAGTTCACGTTATGCACTATATAAAATCATTTCGAAAACGCCTATGCACTATGCGAGTCATTATTTGGCTTGTAGGCTTAGGGTCGCTTTGAAATGAAACGTTAATTCGTGCATAAAAATTTCAAAAACCGCGGCTCTAGCTGCGGTTTTTTTGTTTTGGCTTTCTGCTAATTCAATCTTCGCAGCAATAACCCGCTTTTTTTGTAAGTATTCAGCATTATTTAAAAGGAAATAGCCATGAACGTGGCAGCAGTATATGGGGCCGTTGTGTTGATTTGGTCAACCACGCCATTAGGGATTCGGTTCAGTGTTGAGTCGTTTGATTTTGTACAAGCATTAGCGATTCGAATGTGGATCAGCTTGGTTATTTGTATGGTGCTAGTGAAGGTGTTTTCACTTTCATTTAAATGGAACCGACCAGCCTTGTATGGATATTTTTCTGGAGCCGTGGCCATTACAGGTGCCATGTTATGCGTTTATTTTTCAGCGCAGACATTGCCCAGTGGCTTAATTGCCGTTGTATGGGGGATTACGCCATTAGCCGTGAGTTTATACAGCCGCTTATTTTTACCGAACAGTCAGTTAAATACGCGAAAGGTATTGTCTATGTTGCTGGCCATTTTTGGCTTGTACGTAATCTTTGCCCAAGGCTTTGAATTTGGAGGGCACATGGTAGTGGCTTTGTTGGTGCTGTTGCTGGGTGTGAACTTGCATGGTATTAGTTCGATCATGTTGCAGCATGAGCAAGTAGTAAAAGGACATCAGCCTGTGCATCCAATTGTGCAAACAACGGGGGCACTGCTTTTTTCTGCGCCTGTGTACGGAATATTATGGTGGTTGTTTAGTCCGCCTTTGCCTGAGACTGCATCAGCCAGTTCAATATTTGCGATCGGATATTTAGCTGTATTTGGATCGGTGGTTGGATTTGTTGGATATTTTTATTTAATGAATCGAATGTCAGCGGCCAATGTTTCTTTAATTACTTTGGTGACACCGGTGCTGGCTTTGTTTTTAGGGGCGCATCTAGCGGGCGAAAAATTGGAGCTGCAAACTTTGGCAGGAAGTGTCTTAATTTTGTGTGCGTTGATGATTTACCACTTGCAACATGTGCGTTTTGTGCTTGTTAAGCTTATGTCGTATTCCTTAAATAAAAGCTAAATAAAAGCCTGTTTTGGCCGATACGAATTTCAAGACTTATGATGCATGCGCATCTTAATACTGGATGCGAACGCATTTGAAATTGAAAGGAGTATTGCATGAAACAATTAGCATGGTTGCTATGTGCCATGTTGCTGTTACCGGTAACGGGCTGCAGCATGTTGGGCTTTGGGGATGATGACGAAGATGTAGAAGACGTTACCAGTATGGGGTCTAGTGATTCCATGATGACGGCTGAGAAAACCCATGTTGACCCCGTCGCTCCACTTATCTTAAGAGTAGTGGGATACGGGGCCATTAATCCAAAAGCAAAAGGCATGAGTAAGGTTCAAAAACGCCTTCTTTCGATTCGTGCAAGCCGGTTAGATGCCTATCGTTCGATGGCCGAACGAGTTTACGGTACCAAAATTAGCGGTAGTTCTACCGTTCGAGATTTAGTGGTTCAAAATGATAGCTTTCGTACTTATGTTGATACGTTCATTCATGGTGCTCGTGTGATTTCAACAGATGTACTGGAAGACGGCAGTGTTGAAACCGTATTAGAAATGGTTGTAGATGCTGGGTTTAGAAACTGCTTAGTAACCGAAAACTCTATGCGATTTAATTCAGATTGTCGTTCAAGCGTCATGCATAACGGCAAAGGTGGTATGAGAACCAGCAGCTATCAAAATATTAATCGAGTTCAAAGCCAATCTGCTATTCCGGAAACCAATCACTATTTTATGGATTAAGTATTGATCTTATTCAGTCGAGTACCAATTGCTGTGTATTCGTTTGAATAAATATAAAAATGAAATGAAAGTGCTGAAATATTAAGCGCTATAAAAGGGGGAGCATGATGAAAGCAACTATTGGTTCAGTTAAATATTATTTATCTCATTTAATCGCAGTTTTTATGTTGTCGTTGTTAAGTGTTTCTTCGTTGTGGGCGGTAGAGTTAACAGCAGTTGGGGCTGCGGTTATGGGCAAGGATTTAATGACCAGCCGAGATAAGGCCATTCGAGATGCGTTACGACAAGCATCATTGCAAGTGGGTGGCTCTATTCATTCATCGCAAATGCTGGTGGATGGCTTGGTTACTCAAGATCAAACTCGTTTAAAAACTAATGGTCAATTTCGGCATGTGCGTGTACTGCAAGAAAAAATAAGCAATGGCATTTTAGAAGTAAAGATTCGGGCTGAGTTTATTGAAGGCGGGCAGTGCGATACCAATCAAGGTAATGGATATCGGAAAGCCGTCGCGGTGGCAGGTTTTGCATTGCAAAACCCAAAAGAAGCAGTAGTAGGAGGGCTTAATAATATTGAGCAACGTTTGTCGGGCGTGCTTTCTAATACGCTCAATGGACGTCATCGTTTACATGCAATGGACAGTGGTCATGTTTTATTATTCAGTAGTGTCGACAGGGCACCATCTTCTCAAAATAATTTACAACGTTTAACCAACAGTGTCGAGTTGGCAAAGGATCTGGGTGCTCAATTTGTGGTGAGTGGTGTGATTCGTGATCTTGCCATGATTAACCCTGAGGCGGGTGTTAGCCAGATTTGGGATACCCCACTGGATTTAGTGGGTTTAGGTCGTGATAAGCGCGACCGTAATTTTGTATTGGATGTATATGTACATGATGGTATCAGTGGTTCTTTAATGTTTCAAAACACGTATGCCACCAGCGGTGTATGGAGTTACGACAATCATAAGCGTACAGGGTTTGCCACACCAGAATTCTGGAAGGTGGATTATGGCGTGCAAGTGAAATCGTTATTGTTAGAAGTGGTACAAGATTTAACTGAAAACCTAGGGTGCCAGCCTTATATGGCTAAAATTATTGATACTCAAGGCGATTATGTGCGTTTAGATACGGGTGGTAGTGTGGGTATGCGTCCAGGAGATGAACTGACTGTGTTTAGAACCAGTACCTTTTATAATCTTGATCAAGAGGCACTTACTCAGCTAAAAGATACCCAGGTAAAAGCGGTGATTACTCAAGTTCAACCAAGATTCGCTATCGCAAAATTGAATAAAACCCCAAGCCGATATGCCATTCAGCGTGAAGACGTTATGGTGGCTTGGTAATTAGGTGATTTTAATAAAGTGTAGAGCCCTGCTTTCATGGGCTTTGCATCCTGTTGTATTTTTAATAATAAGAAAAATAGCCATATTCATGGAAAGTCAAAAAGCGCCTTCTATACTTATTTAAATAGTTTTAAATGTTAAAGAATGTACTGCTGCCAACATGGACGTTAGTAACAGCATCTGAATTCTGGTGTCTGGAGGCTTTATGAATAAACATATTGTTGTAATTAATTCCCCAAAACATAATCCCACGCAATATTTTGAGCGGTTTGCTAAGCAAATTAGAGAAAATACAGCCACTAAAAAAACGCCCATAGTATTATTAAATACTGACTATCCCGATGGCTTGCCACCAGGTTTAATTAACCTTGGTGTTATGTTGGTAGAGGGTCATGGCAATCATGATGAGGATTTTTATCAAACTAATATGTCTGAAGCTGAACATATTCTGGTATTAGCAAAAGATGAAATATTGGAAGACAGTGACAGCTTAACATTTGATATTTGCTACCGAATGAAAGAACGCGGATTATCCCATCGTGTGATTGTAGAGTGTGTTGAAGATGAAAATAGGGAGCGCTTTAAACGCATTGGTGCTAAATCGATTATTCGCCCTATTCGCTCGTACCCTGAAATTTTAGTCAGGGCCATGGAAAGTCCTGGAGCCGAAGTCTTGATCGAAGATATGTTTACACGCGCTGATGATCACTTTATGCGTTACAGCTTGTGGCTAGAAGGCGATATGTGGCGGGATGTTGTTATGTCTATGATGGTAGCCAACCTAGGCACGCCATTGGCGTATGTAACGAAAGAGGGGCATATATGTGTTCATCCAGCCGGAGACGAAAAAGTACATGGGCAAAGTATATTAATGCTAGTACGCACAGAAGCCATACCAACTGATGAACAAGTGGGTGAAGCATTTAGAGCGTTCACTGCGATTCAAGAATTGCGTGCTTAGAAAATTAAATAGTGGGCTAGAAATAAAAAATCCCGCAATGGCGGGATTTTTTATAGGTGTTATTAAAGTGGAATGGGGCTAAACGTTGCTTTCAACTAAATCGGGAAATGCCATTCGCCAAACTTCAAAACCACCATCAAGGCTGTATGCATTTTTAAAACCTTGTTCAAATAAATACTGTGCAGCACCTTGGCTTGAGTTGCCGTGATAACAGCAAACTACAATTGGTTGGTCGTGATCGGTATTGGCTACCAGTTTCGCAACACTTTTATTATCGAGTAGTGATGCATTGCTGATATGCCCAGAGAAATAACTGTTGGCGTCGCGTACATCAACAATGGTGATGGATTCGTTATCTATCTTTTCTTTTAGCTGCTGTGGGCTTATATGTTGGAACATGGCGAAATCTCCTGCTCATCTTCGTTATTTAACGAAGTAAATTGATCTATTACAAGTATTGTTTAAAGAAGGTATTTGTATCAACATTCATCAGTGTCATAGGGCCACCCCAAACACAGCCGGTATCTAATCCGGTTACTTTAGCTTGATCAAATACCCCACCTAATGCGGCCCAGTGACCGAATAAAAGATGGTTCTTTTTTAATTTATTTTCATATTCAAACCAGGGTTTAAAGCCTTTACCTGCTTCTTTTGCAGTGGCTTTATTTTCAAATTCCAGTTCGTTGTTCTCACCTAAAAATCGCATGCGAGTTAAATAGTTCGTTATTACTCGTAAGCGTTCCATGCCTTTTAGATCATCGCTCCAGGTGTCGGGCTCATTGCCGTACATGGCGCGATAAAATTTATAATGCTGATCGCTTTTTAATACTAGCTGCACTTCATCGGATAAAGCTTTTGCTTTTTTTACGCTCCACATGGGCGGAATGCCCGCGTGGCTCATAGCAAGATTACGCTCTTTGTCCCATTGAACAAGGGGCTGTTTTCGTAACCATTTTAATATTTTTTCAGCATTATCTGATGCGGCAATGGTCAATAACTCACTTTCTGGCTTAACCTTTTTTTCACCATAGGCCACGGCCAGTAAATGCAGGTCGTGATTACCAAGTACGACCTTTAAGCTTTTGCGAATGCTGTATAAGAATTCCAGTGTGCCTAGACTATCAGGCCCGCGGTTTACTAAGTCACCCACACACCATAGCGTGTCTTTATTCTCATTAAAGCCAACGCGATCCAGCAGTTGTTTAAGCGGTTCTAAACAACCTTGAATGTCGCCAATTGCAAAGGTGCGGCCTGTACTTAAATCGCCCATTTAGTGAACGCTATTGGTAGAGGCAAGAGTGAATACTGGAATGTTGAGATCAAAGTATTTACCTTCTTGGTTAATCATTTGGTAACTGCCCTGCATGGTGCCAACAGTGGTTTCCATGACGGTACCACTGGTGTAAATATATTCTTCGCCAGGTTTAATAGTGGGTTGTTCACCAATTACACCTTCGCCTTTTACTTCCGTTGTTTTTAATGTATCGCCATTGGTGATAATCCAGTGGCGACTTAATAGCTTCGCGTTCTGCTCGCCATTATTTTTTATAGTAACCGTATAAGCATGCACAAATCTACTTTCTGCAGGCGTGGATTCTGACGGCAGGTAGTAGGGCTCAACTGATACAATTAAATCAGCTTTGGGCATTCTTTTGCTCGCTGTTTTCAAAGACAAAATCAGAAATGGCTGCGAAATCTGCAAGAGATAATCGCTCTGGTCGTAAGCTTGCATCAATGCCCAGTTCTGAAAGTTGTTCATCTGTGATGATGGTTTTCAGGTTGTTGCGTAGGGTTTTTCTTCTCATTGAGAAGCTTTGGCGAACCACGTTTTCTAATGTTTTATGATCTTTTACTGGGTGTGGCAAGGTTTTGTATGGCACTAGCCTTACAATGGCGCTGTCAACTTTTGGTGCTGGCTGAAACGATTCAGGGCCAACATCAAACATGTGCTGAACATTACAAAAGTATTGCGACATAATTGAAAGACGGCCGTAGTTGTTTTCACCTGGGCCGGCAGCCATGCGTTGCACCACTTCTTTTTGAAGCATGAAATGCATGTCTTTTACGTTAGATGCGTAGCTTAATAAGTGGAAAATAAGAGGTGTTGAAATATTGTAAGGCAAGTTACCGACAATGCGCAGTGGGCGTTCATCAACTTTTAAAGACATGAAGTCAAATTTTAGGGCATCTGCTTCGTGTATTTTGAAACCAGGGTGGTTGAAGAATTTTACTTTTAAACCGGGAATTAAATCTCGGTCTAATTCCACTACGTTTAAGTAGCCTTCAGTGGCTTCTAATAATTGCTCTGTAATGGCACCCATGCCGGGGCCAATTTCAACCATGTTATCGCCTACTTTAGGGCGAATGCTTTTTACAATATTACGAATCACATTGTCATCGTGTAAAAAGTTTTGGCCAAAGCGTTTTCGGGCTTGGTGCCCTTGGTGTTTACTTGAACTCATACTGCTTGTCCTTCTTTGGCGCTTTCACCAGATTTTCGTTGTAAATTACAGCTGGCCATTAGCTCTGCGTAATCGATGGCTGTATATAAACTGCCGCTGTCTGCTGTGCCTTTGCCCGCAAGGTCAAGTGCGGTGCCGTGGTCGACAGAGGTTCGGATAATGGGCATGCCTAATGTAATGTTAGCTGCTTGTCCGAAACCTTTGTATTTTAATACAGGTAAACCTTGGTCATGGTACATGGCCAAAACTGCATCGCCTTGTTGCAGTACTTTATCGGTAAATAAAGTATCGGCAGGCAGAGGGCCGATTAGGCTAATACCTTCAGCTCGCAGGCTTTCTAGGGCAGGTTCAATCACGTTGATTTCTTCCATGCCCATGTGCCCGCCTTCTCCCGCATGGGGGTTAAGACCGCATACAAGGATATTGGCGTTTGGCAGGCCAAAGTACTGCTTTAAATCGTTGTTTAGAATACGTGTGATTTGTTTGATACGTTGATCGGTAATTGCGCCAGGCACATCTTTAAGGGCTAGGTGAGTGGTGACCAAGGCCACCATCAGGCCCTTAGTGGCCAGCATCATGACGACGCGTTCAGATTTTGTGTATTCTTCTAAAAATTCGGTATGACCAGTAAAAGGAATGCCTGCTTCATTGATCACGCCCTTATGAACCGGAGCGGTGACCATTGCATCAAATTCACCGTCTAAGCAACCTTGAGCAGCGCATGATAAGGTTTCTAGAATATAAGGGCCGTTGGCTGGGTTTAATTGCCCAACCTCTTCAGGCTCTTTCAGTGGTATGGCTTTTACCCAAACTTCCCCTGCAGCAGCTGGAGTGCGGTTGGATGGATCATAAGCTTTAATTGAAAGCGGTAAACCTAATACTCGCGCTCTTCGCTCCAGAAGCTCTGGGTCACAGATGGCGATGATCTGGCTGTCATGCTGCTTTTGAGCCAGTTCAATGGTTAGGTCAGGGCCAATGCCGGCGGGTTCACCAGCGGTTAAGGCTAACCTATAGCTCATTTTTCATTTCCACATAGGCTTCGGTGCGAATCTGGCGTAACCAGATAGGCAGTTCTTCTTCAAAACGACGAGTGTATAGCAGCTGACGAGCCTGATTGCGTTGAAGTTCTTCACCTAGGTCTTTATCGCGATAGTCGGTAACTTCTAATATGTGCCAGCCAAAGCGAGACTTGAAAGGTTTACTGACTTGGCCTTTTTTAGCGGCTTTCATGTTTTTTTCAAATGCAGGCACCATGTCGCCATCGTTAATCCAGTTTAAATCGCCACCACTGACTTTGCTGCCTGGGTCTTCACTGAATTCTTTTGCTAGTTTGGCAAAGTCTTCACCGGCTTTTATTTGTTTGTATAGTTTGTTGATCAGGGTTTTGGCTTCGGCTTCGGTACGAATCTCACTTTGTTTAACTAAAATGTGACGCGCGCGTGTTTGTTGGACTAACTTGCTGGTGCCACCACGCTTATTGGTGACTTTAATAATATGAAAGCCACTTGCACTTCTAATGGGATCACTGATATCGCCTTTATTTAAAGAAGGCACTACGTCGGCAAATAATGATGGTAATTCGCCTTCTTTTCTCCAACCTAGGTCACCGCCTTTTAATGCGTTGCGGCCTTCAGAGTTTGAGATAGCGGTTTGTGAGAAGTCTGCCCCTTTGCGCAGTTTTTTAACTAGGGAGTTTGCCTTTTTCTCAGCTGCTTTTAATTGGTCACGGCTGGTTTGGCTGGGTACTTGTATTAATATGTGCCCAAGGCGGTATTCTTCTTCGGCAGCACTTTTACCGCGGCTGCTTTTTAAGAATGCATCAATGTCTTGATCGCTGATTTGAATTTTGCTGCCCACACGGTAGCGTTGGACTTCAGACACTAAACGTTCACGACGAATTTGTTCGCGAGCTTGTGCGTAAGAAACACCGTCTTTTTCCAGAGCTTGTTTGAATCGTTTAAGTGACAAGCCATTTTGTTTGGCGATATTTTGAATGGTTTGGTTAAGTTGTTCGTCACTGATGCGCATGCCGGATCGATCGGCGAGTTGCATTTGTATGCTTTCAACGATTAAGCGTTCAAGCACTTGGTTATTTAAGATTGCATCAGGCGGCATACGCATGCCTTTGCTTTGGTTTTTAACCATGTTGACGCGATCTTTTAAATCGCTTTGTAAAATAATGTCGTCGTCGACAATAGCAATGATCTTATCTAATGATTGCATTTGTCCGTGAGAAACTGCACTGGCAAATAAAACGCCAGCCATTAACAAGGTTTGCCCTAGTTTATTAATAATCATGAATCTGCCTTTGGTCATAACCTAATATTCTTTCGCTTAATATTTCATCGGTATTGCTACCTAAAATTCCCAGGCCTTTAAAGTGCAGCTGGAACATAAATTGATAATCTTTGGTACTGTCGCTTTGCGTGTGCTCTTCATATGTGACTTGTGCACGCCAGCAGCAATTTTGGTATTCGATTCCAAGAATGCCTTCGATGTTTAAAAGATTTTCATCTTCTAGGTCCTCTAAGTCGTCCTCACTATAGGGATAAATATCGTGTTTCTTTTGTCCGTAGATGGACCATCTATCATTGATTGGAACAAACAGGGCAACACCCACTTGTTTTTGTTTAGTGGCTTCAACATGGCTAAAGTTCATATCAAATAGAAAGTGGTCGGCATTTTGATAATTTAATTGGGCACTGGCTTTTTCGACAGGTTCGTCATCGCTGCTTGCATGGGGGTCAAATTGAGCATCCAGCTTAAAGCGCCAGTCATCGGCAAATAACCATTGAATCTCACCTGCTATGGATGAGCTACTGTCTGTGTCGGTAGATTCCGTGTTATCTGTATCTGTGCTATCTGTTGGAGACAGTAATACTTGGCGGTCGTCGAAGTAAAAAATCTGTCCTAGGCTTGAACGAAACACTTCGCTCCCTATTTCGTTTAAGAATCGACTGGTCACACCTAGGCTAAGTTGCTGTGTGTCGCCAATTCTATCTAACCCAGTAAAGCGGTTGGCTTTAAAAATACTGCCGTAGCTGAAACTGGTTTCAGTGGTATCAAATAATGGAATATGGCTTTGATCTTCATAAGGGGTGTAAGCCAGCATGATTCTTGGTTCAAGAGTTTGAACAAAGCTTTGGTTGAATAAGCTGGTTTCTCGTTCAAAATATAAGCCCGCATCCATCATGGCTGTGTAAGTATTGCGGCTGCTTTCATCTTCATAATTATCTGTTATGGCTTGACTGTCTAAGTTCTGAAAACTGTATTGGGTGCTAAAGAATTGTAATGAGGGTTTGAAATAACCGTAGGTAGTTTGCAACGGATAACTAAATTTAGCGTCGGTGTGTAAGCGCTCACCGTCGATTTTGTCAGCGCCTGTTAAGTCTTCGGTGTCACGAGTAAAGCGGGTGGCTTGTATTTTTAAACTGTAATTAAATGCGTTTAGAGTAGTGGGGTTAAGTTTTGTTAATTCTACTTGCGGTAACCGATGATACGGTTTTGAAGCGTCTGCAATGGTGTCGTCTATGGTTTGATATTGCTCTAAACGGGTTAAAAACTGCCAGTTGTTATCATTAAATTCCATTTCAGCATTTTGTTTTAAATAGCTAGATCGATTGATTATTCCTGCACGTGAGAAGTCGTCATCAAATTCTGTGTCACTGACTTCTTGATAGTTTATGCGGTTATTCCAGTGGCTCCCTATGCTGATATTATGAATTAAAGATCGAGACCAGCGTTGAGTATCTGTGGTGCTGTCGTTGTCTAGATAGCTCACATCAATTTGGCCTTCGCCAAGCATATTTAAGTAGCGAAATTCGTTTTCTGCAATCACACCATGATCGTCCACGTATCTTGGGGTAAAAGTGTCATCATAATTAGGGGCGATATTAATATAAAAAGGCGTAGCAAATTGATTCACGCTAATAGCCAGAGGATTATCAGTTGTAGAGCTTATGCTTAAGCTGATTTCAGGATTTAAAAAACCAGTTAAGCGGTCTTTACCAATGGGAAAACGATAGTAAGGCATATATAAGATAGGTACTTCTTTGATCCTTAGGCGACCGTGGTAAGCCTCGCCGTAGCCTTTTTCTTGATATAGGGTGATCTCACTGGCTTTTAGATCCCAATCATTATGCCCCGGTTCGCAAAATGTGTAGCTGGTATCTTTGAGGGTAATTTGCTCGCCGTTGGTGAGTGCAATTTCTTTGGCTTGTCCGCGCATGTGGCTAGAGGCGATCACATAATGCGATGATTCAAGATTGGCTTGCTGGGTGCCTGAGTTGTAGCTTAGTTGATCGGCGCCCATGGCCATGGAGCCATCGCGAAAAACAATGGAGCCTTTAAACGTGGCGTTACCTGATGCTTGATCGTACGTCATTTGGTCAGCGTTAACGCGGCGGCCTTTTTGATCAAGCGAGACATTGCCGTTAAATACGGCTCCTGCATTTTGCGTGTACTCTACGCTATCGCCTTCAACGGCCAGTTCGTTGCTGGTTGAGAAGGATATGGGCGCAGGCAGGTAATCGCCAGAGCAAAAGCTAGGAAGGCGATCTTGGTGCTCAGCTGGAAGCTGTGCGCGAGGCGTCCAATCAAGCTGCTGCCAGACAGGATTCTCGATACTTGATGACGCATCAATCGTAGAATCAGCATGACTGAATGGCGTAGCCAATTGTTGAAAAAATAGGGCGGTAACAATGAGCCCAATACGTGGCATGTGGTAAAAATTCCTAATTAAAACTAAATGTTTATAATGGTGCGCTGTACGAGAGTTTAATTGTACGTTTTATTTCGTTTGACTGAAATTCCTAATCAAAACGACAACTTATGGTATCGTGCACCAAGAAGAACAAAATTGTACGTTTTATCCCAGATAAGGGCCAGTATTCCCCATGGATGTTCGCCAAAAATTGCTACAAAATTGGGTTATTCAAACCCTTTCTGATTTGAGCTTAGCTGAACCGCAAGGTTCCTTGCTGACTGTTTCCGGTGATGCGAGTTTTCGACGCTACTTTCGCCAGCCCGTGCTTCAGGGCAGCTATATTGCCGTGGATGCTCCCCCAGATAAAGAAAATAGTGCTCCATTCGTCAATATTGCTAAAGAATGGTTCGCAGAAGGGGTAAATGTGCCTCAAATCATCCATGCAGATCTAGATAACGGCTTTATGCTGCTATCTGATATGGGTGATCAAATGCTTTATCCCTTGCTAGAAGATGGGCTAGAAGATACCTATTATCCAAAAGCCTTAGATAGCTTGGTTGATATTCAGCAAACACAATATGCCTTACCGCTTTATAGTGCTGAACTTTTAGATCGTGAAATGGCTTTATTTACCGATTGGTATCTAGCCGAGCATTTGAAATTCCCATTATCCAGAAACGATAAGTTAATGCTTGAAGAAACCTTTGAGTTATTGCGAGAAAGTGCACTTGGTCAACCTCAGGTTCCGGTTCACAGAGATTATCACAGCCGTAATGTTATGGTGCTCGAAGATGACTCTCTAGGCATTATTGATTTTCAAGACGGTGTTCTAGGGCCTATTACATATGATCTAGCCAGTTTATTGCGCGATGCTTACATAGCATGGCCTAAAGATAGGGTAGACGAGTGGGCCAATCTGTATTTTAACAAAGCCAGAGAAGCCGGTTTAATCGGTGCTTTGAGTGAAGATCAATTGATGCTTTGGTTTGACTGGATGGGTTTGCAGCGTCATATCAAGGTGGTGGGTATTTTTGCTCGCTTGAATATTCGTGACGGTAAGCCTGGATACATGGCGGATATACCGCGCACCTTTAAATACATTCGTGAAGTAAGTGCTAACTATGATGCTTTGATTCCCTTTAATACTTGGATCGAGCAATCACTGGTACCTTTCTTAGAAGATAATGGTCACGAGGTGTTACCGATTTCAGCCCCAGAGATGGTTTTATAGATGAAAGCTATGATTCTAGCCGCGGGTCTTGGGACCCGCATGCGACCATTGACTGACCATACTCCTAAGCCCATGTTAAAAGTGGCGGGTAAACCGCTGATTGAGCATCAAATCAACCGCTTAGTAGCCGCAGGTATTCGTGAAATTGTGATCAATCATGCTTATTTGGGTGAGCAGATAGAAGCGTACTTGGGTGACGGCGCTCAATTGGACTGTCATATCCAGTACAGTGCAGAACCAGAACCGCTGGAAACGGGCGGGGGGATCTTTAAGGCTTTGCCGCTATTGGGTGATGAACCCTTTTTATTGGTGAATGGGGATATTTGGTTAGATATGGATTACGGGTCTCTTGTGGCACACGCTTCATCTGAGACGTCTGAGCACCTTGCTCACTTAATATTGGTGAATAACCCTGAGCACAACCCCAATGGTGATTTCTATTTGCATCAAGGTTGGGTCAGTGAAAACGCTCCTAATTTAGAAGCTACGGATCGTTATACGTTTAGTGGTGTCAGTATTTTATATCCAGAATTATTTACAGGCTGTTCAGCTGGGGTGTTTAAACTAGCCCCTCTTTTAAAAGCAGCCATGGATCCCATAAAAGGTGAGCCTAAAGTAACCGGGCAGGTTTTTAATGGTTATTGGTTGGATGTGGGTACTCCGGAAAGGTTGGCCGCGCTCGAGAATCATTTGTCACAATAGTGGCGTTACAGATATATAGTTAATAGAAGAGTTTAGAGTTATGTTTGGTAGATTTACCGGTAAATTAATCGGTGCATTTTTAGGGTTAGTATCAGGGAAAGTTTTTTTAGTATTATTAGGTTTGCTGGTGGGTCATGTATTTGATCAAATTCAAAGCAAGCGCCTTGGTCAAAAAGATAAGCTAGGGGCCGGTAATCCGAATATTTTCTTTCGTGTAACCTTCATCGTTATGGGGCAGTTAGCAAAAAGCGACGGCCGCGTAAGCGAAGAAGAAATTTCTCAAGCTCGATCCATAATGGATCAAATGCAATTGAACGATAAGCAGAAAAAAGATGCTATTGGTTATTTTAACGAAGGTAAAAGCCCACATATAAATTTAAATCACGAGCTTGAGCAGTTGATCCGTGCAGTGGGTCATCGTGGATCCTTGATTCAAATGTTTTTAGAAATTCAACTGAGTGTGGCGTATGCCGATGGCCAGTTAAGCCTGCAAGAAAAGCATATTTTGGATCAGGTGTGTCGAATACTCGGCATTAGTGCATTGCAGTTTAAGTTTATCCATGATCGCATGCGCGCCAGTAATGAGCAGTTTAGAGGCCGGTTTAATCAGCAATTTACTAGCAGTGGCAATGAACTTAAAACGGCTTACCGTGTATTAGGCGTAACAGAGTCGGCTACCGATGCCGAAATCAAAAAAGCGTATCGTAGGTTGATGAGTGAACATCATCCCGATAAATTGGTGGCCAAGGGTTTACCGGAAGAAATGATGCAATTGGCGAAAGAGAAAACGCAAGAAATTCAAACCGCTTACGATAAGGTTAAAAAATCTCGTAAATAATTGGATAGCTAGATTGCGTAAGTCCACAGCTGAAAATGAAAAGGCCCGCTAGTTTATACTTACGGGCCTTTTTTTTGGTGCTTATAAATGGATGTTTTGATTAATACTTTGCATTCATAGGAGGATAACCTTCTTCGCGATATTGCGGCAGGGTTTTTGAAATAGCAATGCATTCTGCTTCCATTAATTTCCTACAGCGTACCGCTAGGTCTACGGCATCGTCTTGAGTTAAGCCTTTTGTGCTAATGGGCTCTAAACATTTTACCTTGATGGTGCCAGAGCGGTACTGGCTATAATCCATGGTTTTATCACGAAGTGAAAAACAAACTGGTTGTATCGGAACACCTGCTTCTATAGCCAGTTTAAAAGCCCCTAGTTTGAACGGCAATGGTTTGCCCCAATTGCGAGTGCCTTCTGGAAAGATCATTAGCGATAAGTTGCTATCGACTATTTTTTTAGCTGCAATTGATAAGGCTTTTTGCGCTTTTTCTTTGTTTGATCGTTTAATCATAATATTGCCCGCTAGATAAAATAGCTGGCCAATAAATGGGATGTAAATTACTTCCCATTTACCTAAAGAAACCGTACCACGACGAATGGCACTTACAGCAAAAAACATATCATGGGAGTCTTGGTGATTCAGGATAATGATGCTGGTTTGTTTTGGTGTTAGGCGTTCTTCGTTTTCATATTCGTAATTTACCCCCCAAAATACCTTCATGATTTTAACGACGGTACTGGATACGTCTCCCATATTATTGCGGTGGCGAGGACGAATAATGACCATGGGAATGAGCGCTAACGATATTAAAGCTAGGATCACAAATGATAGTGAAACACGAATTGAGTACATCTAAGCACCTGAAATTTATTATGGTTGTAGTATAGGTGGAGAGCGTTAAGGGCGAGGTTAATCAAAAAGGCTGGGTATTGCAAAGAATAGCTGCCCAGATAACACTCAAAAGTCAGTATTTTGCCCTAAGCTGAATGAATGTTACGAATCATCTGGGTACAATGTCGCCATATTTACCGCAGCCCACTTCTTTATACGAGACTTAGAGAACGCTATGTCAGTTAAAAACGACCCCTTGATTGCACCGTCTATTCTTTCTGCTGATTTCGCCCGCTTGGGTGAAGAGGTTGATAACGTATTAGCAGCGGGAGCTGACATCGTACATTTTGATGTTATGGATAACCACTATGTGCCTAACTTAACCATAGGGCCTATGGTATGTAAGGCACTGCGTAACCACGGCGTAACCGCACCAATCGACGTACACTTGATGGTAAGCCCTGTAGATCGCATGATTGGCGATTTTGCTGAAGCGGGTGCAAGTATTATTACTTTTCACCCTGAAGCGTCTGATCATATTGACCGTTCATTGCAGTTAATCAAAAGCGCAGGCTGTAAAGCAGGCTTGGTATTTAATCCGGCCACGCCTTTGCATTACCTAGAGCATGTCATGGACCGTTTAGATATGATTCTATTAATGTCAGTTAACCCTGGGTTTGGTGGTCAAAGCTTTATCCCGCATACCCTAGAGAAGTTAAAAGCAGCACGTAAACTGATTGATCAAAGCGGTTGCGATATTCGCTTAGAAATTGATGGCGGCGTGAAAATCGACAACATTGGTGAAATAGCCGCCGCGGGTGCAGATACATTTGTAGCTGGCAGCGCCATTTTTAATGCTGACGACTATAAAACCACCATTGATGCCATGCGTGCCGAAATCGCAAAAGCCCGATAAGCGGGCAGTGATTGATCTTGCTAAATCAATATAAAGCGTACGTTTTTGATTTAGACGGCACCCTAGTTGATAGCGTGCCGGATTTATCCTTGGCGTTAAATCAAGCGCTTAAAACGCTTCAGCTAGGTTCTGTCACGCAAGATCAAGTTCGTCATTGGGTGGGCAATGGCAGTGCTAAATTAGTGGAGCGCGCACTTGTAAGCTTTGATAAAAGCCAATTGCAAGATCAAGCCCATGAGTTGTTTTTAGACGCTTACTCTGAGTGTGTGAATCAATTAAGCGAGCTGTATCCTCAAGTCGAACGGTTATTAAATACGCTTTATCAACAGGGTAAGCCCCTTGCTTTGTTAACTAATAAACCAATGGCATTTGTTCCCCAGTTATTAAGCGCTTTAGGCATTGCTCATTATTTTTGCTATGTGGCAGGTGGTGATTCTTACGCTAATAAAAAGCCTCACCCCGAACCCTTGTTGTCAGTTTTATCCCATCTTGAAGTCTTACCTGAACATGCCTTAATGGTTGGCGACAGTCAGTCGGATATCCTGTGTGCACAGCGTGCGGGTGTGGATGTAATGGCCTTATTGCAGGGTTATCATCAAGGCATTGACCTTACTGCACTGAACCCGACCTATTGTGAGGCGGATATATCCTCTTTTATCTGCTCATTAAGTAATCGATCTGTTTAGAGATAGATTGTTCTGTATGTAAGACAATAGTTAACTCCTCTTGGTACACCCGTACACCCCTTGTAAGGCGTAGGCTTCAAGCTGCTTGGCTTGTACTGTCCACCCATAAAACATATTGTCTCAATTAAGGTACTAGTCAGTAAAAACTATTTCTATTTAATGTGTATGCAGAACAGTCATTAAACAGATTAGGAAATAGCACATGTTGAAGGAGACCATAATATTAAGCGCTTTATTATCGGCGGTATTCTTTTCAAACGGTGCGAAAAGTCAGGCTTTTTTAGATCTGCAATCAGGTTCACTTATGGGGCTTGCCCATGTATCGGCTGGTTATGAAGCTTGGGATCGACATAATTTTTCAGCTGGTATTGGGTATGTGCCTAAATTAGATAGTCATGCTGAAATGGCCCTTTACAGTTTTAAATACAGATACCAGCACCCTGTCTCTTGGTCGTTCGATTGGCCTGCTGATTCTCAGTGGACACTATTACCATTCAATTTTGGCATTACATATTTATTAGGTGACCATGAGCGTTTGTATTTTGATTTACCAGAAAAATACCCTGATAAGTACTATTTTCCCACAGGAAAGCGATTGGTATTTACCTATCAAACAATTTTTAGATTGAATGAAAAGATAGATGCTTATATCGACTTTTCTGTCATTGATGTGGCACTTGTATCTTATGTACGAGAGCCTGATTTCTTTTATGAAAACTATGACTTTCTTGGTTTAAGCGGCATAACTAATTGGGGCGTAGGAATACGCTACCAATTTTGAAAAAGGATCAATAGTAATGAGTAAGTACTTTTTAATATGCCTTTCAATCATTCTTGGGGGCTGCCAATACGAATTGTCACCTTGGTCAACAGATGCAGATTGCTCTGATAATGTTAGTGTCGATTACAATATTGCACGTTTAAAAGCACTAGAAGAGGAGCAAGGTTCTCAGACGAGTTATAAGGTTGCGTTACTAAGTGACCCACAAATGTATCCTGGTGCATTTTTAGATGTAATTAAGCGTATAAATAATATGGACGAGGTTGCATTTGTTTTATTGTCAGGTGATTTAGCTGAAACAGGAATTAAATCTGAATTCGAATGGACCTGCAAAGCAATGAGTCAATCTACTAAGCCAATATTTGCAGTGGTGGGTAATCATGATGCATTGTCATTTGGTAAAGAAATTTGGTTGAAAGCGTTTGGTGATTTTGATTATAGCTTTACCTATCAAAATTCTAAATTTGTTGCTTATAACGACAATAAGTATGAATTTGATAATGTACCTGACCGTGACTGGTTAGCCGAAGAGGCGGATGTTGCTATCGGAGAGGTTCGGCTCAATACCATTGCTGTTAGTCATATAGCGCCTTGGGAAAATGATTTAGAACTCAGCCAGCATTTATTGGATTCGGGTTTTGATTTAACGCTTCATGGGCATGAACATGGCTTTGATTTTTGGCAATTATTAGATGTGATGCTGCCTCACTACATTACATCTTTAACTAAGCTTGATGAATACGGCATTTTAACTGTCAGCGGAACTGATTTGAGTCTAGAAAACTGTAAAGGCGGGGTTTGTACCCCTGCTTATGCTAGAACCGTAACAGATTAACGTAACCTGTGTTCTTTCAGTCTATAAATTGGCCTGCATATGCTGGCCTTTTTTATGTGATATTTTATAACCCCTTTTCTTTCCTAACCTCATTTTTTGAAGGGTGGTGGCTGGGTAGAGTGACGAATCTCTCGGCTTGATTGAAATAAATGAACATGCGTGTCAGAAATTAATAGTAATTAAGGTTACTGCTTATCTAAAGTGAATACACCGGAAACATGTTTATTTGTTCCGTCAGTTGTTCCAAGGTTATAACCGCCGGCAAAGATATCGCCAGGTTTGACAAAAATTCCGCCAACGTTACCTATTACAGTGTCGGCTGAAGAGCCTGTGACTGTACCCGTTATATTGTTAGTGATGAACTCAGGCTTACCTGTATCCATTACGCCATCAAAATCAACACTCCATGTAGATGTAACTGCACCAGGAACCCCTAGGGCTAATAATGGGTCATCAGATACTTCAATATTTAAATTTCCAGATACCAGACCGCTGCCCGTAGTAGCATTGTAACCAGAAAGATTAAGTGAGCCTGTTAATTGCTGTACAATGCCATCATCGGCAAAGCCAATGCACTGGCTAAAATCGGTGCAATCAGATGTTCCACTAAAAGTAGCGGTTCCAGATAAAGAGCTAAGGTCGGCACGTTCTGCAGCCAGCCAGAATGCAAGAATTTTATCCTCTTCACGAATAGCTTGTTGAGCTGAGTTATCATAGTTTTCAAAGATTTGAATGCCTTTTTCTGGTTCCGTCAACCAGGCTCCCCAGCGGATTTTTTCATCGTCTTTTAAAACTTGAATGCTGCATATACGGTTTTCATTTCCGCAACTGAGGAACGCCCCAAGGGTATTTACAAGCTCCATATTTTTATGTGGTTTGATCAGTTCGGTATCATTGGCTATTTCATTATCGTTCGTGATAAGTATTGGGTTTCCATCGCCATTGGCGTCGCTTTCCCAGGCACCGGATGCGATTATTAAGTCAGTGTCCACTTGACTGTGCCAGTTATCGCCATTATTGCCCCCCATTAATTCTTCAAGTAAATCTGCATCAGAACCCGAGAAGTTAATATCAAGTTCCGTTATGAATTTATCTGCTACAGGGTTTGATTCAATTTTAAATTTAGAGAAGCCCGTATCAGCAGGCTCTAGAGATGCAATTAAATTAATGATTGGATAGGGTATTCCATCATCAAATTCATTAATTACCGAGCCGTTCATAGATATATTTAAATAGCCTGCAGATAGCTGATTATTGATTTCATTCAGAAGGTCTGTTGGAGTGATGATTGCAATATCAATAGGCACCTGGATTTCATATTCATCTACGAGATTGGTAGAGGTATCGAGCATACTAAAGCTAACCTGGATGTTCATTGTTTTGGTGCCTGCTGCAATCGAGATTGCATACCCTGAATCGTTCAGGGCTAAGGAAGACTCAACACTGGCTTCTCCAAAGTTGAACGATAGATCACCGTTGGCTGCCTGACTGAAATCCATAGGCATGGCCAATATCCCCAGTTTTTCTGATGCTGCCAAATTGTATTCTTGATCTGTTATTAAATCGTAGGAGGTACCATTTTGAGAATAGGATTCAGGGAAAGGGTTGTTAGCCGTATTTATTCCTGCGTAAAGAGATTGAATGAATAATGAATCATCAGTAGAAGGTGGTGAAGGTATAATTGTATTTGCGATGTCTTCTTTAAGCTTGTCTGAATCGTTAGTGGCAAGGTCAATAATGTCATCACTATTATCAATATTACCAATAACATATTTTTCGGTTTGAGATAAATCGCTTAGGTCTTCATCATTGTTCAGTATTCCGGCCGTTTGTAATGCCTTAATAAGTTTATCTTCTACTTCTTCTTTATTATCTTTTAGAGCCGTAGTCAGTGTTTGATCTAGTGCTTCGGTGGTACCTTTTGAGTCGTTATCCGAAATCGATTCGGTACTGACATCATTCGTTTCTTTTTCTTCTGAAAATTGTTCTTCTCCTTCACTGCTGCTTGGAGAGTTTTTTTCGGATTTCTCGGAATCTTCTTTATTTGAATTTGAATTTGATTTAGATTTTCCGGTTGATTCAGTATTGGTTGATTCATTTGTCGCAGAATTTTCAGTGAGTGATTCCGGAGCGGTTAATAAACCTTTTGGGGTTTTGTTTCTTGTTACTCGTGTGAAATTAAAATCACCATTCAAACCTAATTCAATAGATCCTGAATCGTTCGTGACATGAATACCACCGCTGTAAACGGCCATAACAAAATCACCATTGGGTTCTTGTTGTACTTCATAGTTAGTGCCTCGGATTCCAATAGATGCAGCGGGTGTGTCTACCTTATATGCCGACTTGTCACCTTTACCAATTTGGCCAGAAATAGTTCTGAACCCTCCTTTTACTAACGTCATTAAGGCTTTTTCTTTGCCGCCTATATTTGGTTTGGCTAACTGATATTCAGTGATATTCATTTCACTATTAGCTTTGATTGTCATAAGTGCTTTATCAATAAATCTAATTTGAACGCTACTGCCAATGTCTGTTTTAATGATGTCTCCACTCATTATTTTTGAACGACGCTTTAATGGACGAGTGTCTCCATTGTCAGAAATAGCGGATACATTTCCCTTGGTTAAAATTACATGACCGGCTAACCCTGCATGAGCATTGAATGATAATACTGAAAATAAAAATATAATAATCAATCTGAACTTAAAGGATGTTAGTAGATTCATAGTCCCATTCCTAGAATGTATATTTATTAGCATGTAATCAGAAGCTGTAAGTCAATCCAAATTCAGTCTTATAACGATTGTACGTATTGGCTTTAAGACTGCTATTGCTTAGAGTCGCGCTGTAATCGTTTCTAAAGCTAAACTTAGAGTTAAACGAGTAGCGCCATCCGATGCCCGTGGTTATGGATGTATCCTTGCGTAATTTAGAAAATAGCGTTGAGTTAATAGCGCCATATTTACTGCTTACTACATTTACCATCCAGTAGCGGCTTGCCCGCTGCCCTAAAAAGGTAGAGCTATAATAGGTAAAACCTTGGTAGTTTTTTTCGTTAAATTTATAAAGGCTATTATCAGCGGAATCAGATCCAAAAATAAATGTGAAAAACCAATTGTCTTTTTTTACGGGAGCAGAATAGGTGATGTTAAATTGCTGTAATGTCATATCCCCATCGGGATTAGCGTCGTAACTGGACATGCCATAGTTCATCGAAAAGTTAAGGCTGGCACTGGATTTCATCTGCCAAGTAGCTTGACCTATAAAAGAAGACGTATTTAAAAAGCTTTCACCATCTAGTAGGATCTTTTGATAGCGGCCTGCGCCTCGCCATTTAATCGCGTCGATATAAAAACCATAACCAGCTTCTAGCATGGCTGTGTCGAGGTTATAGCTTGTAACCTGGGTATTGGCGCGTTTAGAGTAGACTGTGCGAATATCGTAAGAAGAGGTTTTACTTAGTGGCGATAGATAGCCAAAGTTAATCAGGGTGTTCCAGTAGCTGCTGCCTGTCTCGCGGCTTTCATCGTTTAGAACAATATCCACAGGAAACACTAATTCTTCTTTTGGTAGCTCTCTTTCATTAGTGGCACTGTTGATATTGCTGTCGTATCCTGAGCCTAGGTCTATGGTCAATAATAGCCTTGGTTCAGTCATTCTATTTAGTTCAGTGATTTTACCTAAAAATAGTTCAATATTTTTCTTTACGGCTATGGGCGGATTTAATTTGATTATTTTTTTAAATTCTAATTCGGCTCGTTTTAAGTTTCTTAGATAGAAATGCGTTCGGGCAAGCTCTAATCGATAGCGAGCTTGATTTGGGTAAGTAAAAACCAGCCTTTCAAATGCAAATAAAGCCGCATCATAATGGCCTGTTTCTACGGCAGCCATGCCAAACTGAAAGTCGAACTTTGGTTCTCCCTCATAAGTTTCAAGTAAGCGGTTTGCTAATGAAAAGGCTTGTTTATATTGGCGTCGCTTAATCAGAATATTCAGTGCTTTAAGTTGAGTCTGAGGGGTGATGGTTGGCGCACTGCTGGTCGGCAATGTCAGTCTTATATTTTGGCTTGAATTCTCTGGTTCGAGAGTAAATCCATTTGATGATGCAGATATGCTTAAAAACACTAAACAAATCCGTGTTAAGAGCTTCATGATATTACTAACCAATGATATGACGAGTGGATCATCCTTATGAATTAAGTTTAGCAGTGAATGGTAATAGCATCCTTTTTTATAAAAGCTGGACTAAGATAGAAGTAGCTATGGCATAACTTATGACGTTAAGGGTTAAAGGATGAAACGAATCAATAATTTGGGACGAGGAAAATTATTACTCATCTTAAATAAAGTGCCATTTTTTAAATTTTTCACCCCCGCTGAGCGGGAACGTGTTCTAGATAACGATGCGGCTTTTTATGTGGCGAATGATGGTGAGTATATTATTGAGCAAAACACGCTAGATACGGCCTTTTATATTTTGCTAAGTGGGTCGGCAAGGGTGACCCTAGATGAAATTGATAATACTTTGGCTAATATGGGGCCAGGTGATTTTTTTGGTGAGATAGCCTTTATTCAAAATACACCTCGCACCTCTAATGTGATCGCCAACGAAGTATGTATTTTAATGAAGGTCGATAGGCAGTTATTAGGAGCCTTAAACGCAGAAGTACGTGAGAAATTTAAAGACAATGTAATCGTCAAGCTGGCTAAGATGGTCGCGGCTAAAAATGACCAAATAAAGGATTAGACTGAGCAATCAATGCTTATATGACAACTACTTTGATATAGATCAGGTTTTATCCCAAAGTTTTGCCTCCTCAAAAACAGATTGATGTGTGTCAATTTTCTTATCTGCTAATGTTATATGGTGTACCTAACTTAAATACAAACCACAAGAGAGAGGTGGTCACCATGTATGTTGATGAATATGTAATAGCTGGATTTATTATTATTGGCCTAACTTGTAGTTTGTTTTATGGCTTTTACCGCTTTATTAAAAGTGATATTGAAAAGCATAAGAACGATCCTATTAAATGAGATCAAGAAGTAAATTCTAAAACTCGCTTATATAAGCGAGTTTTTTTATGCCTGTAAGAAAATTTAATGGGTATCGGTATGGAAAGGCGGAAATGATCTCACTTATATTTAAGATCAAGCCCTGGATCTTACCAGGGACTTGAATAGTCAGTTAAACTATACTGTTCCTAGAAGAAACCAAGGGGGTTTACATCGTAGCTTACTAGTAGGTTTTTAGTTTGCTGGTAATGCTCCAATGCCATTTTATGGGTTTCACGACCCACTCCTGATTTTTTATAACCTCCAAACGCCGCGTGAGCAGGGTACATGTGATAACAATTTGTCCAAACTCGACCTGCTTGGATCTTACGGCCCATGCGGTAGGCAAGATTAGTATCACGAGTCCATACGCCGGCTCCTAATCCAAACTCTGAATCATTAGCCAGTTCTAGCGCATGAGCTTCGTCTTTAAAGGTGGTTAGTGAAATTACTGGGCCAAAAATTTCTTCTTGGAACACACGCATATCGTTAGTGCCTTTTAGCAGGGTAGGCTGTATGTAATAGCCTTCTGAAAGCTCATCGTTCACTTGTTCTATTTCGCCGCCCATGAGTATTTCAGCGCCTTCTTTTTTACCGATATCAATGTAACTCAAAATCTTATCGAATTGTTCTTGCGAAGCTTGCGCACCTACCATGACATCGGTATCCAATGGGTTGCCGCGCTTAATGGCTTTCGTGCGCTCTATGACCATCTCAATGAACTTTGGGTAGGCTTCTTCTTGAACAAGTAAGCGTGATGGGCATGTGCATACTTCGCCTTGGTTAAAGTAGGCTAATACAGCGCCTTCAACGCATTTACTTAAATAGGCATCTTCATGATCAACCACATCTTTAAAAAAGATATTAGGGGATTTTCCACCTAACTCGACGGTTGAAGGAATGATGTTTTCTGCTGCACATTTTAATATGTGGGCACCAACAGGAGTTGAGCCTGTAAAGGCTATTTTAGCAATACGTTTGCTGGTGGCCAATGCTTCGCCGGCTTCTTTGCCATAGCCATTTACAATATTGAGAACACCTGCGGGTAACAAGTCGCCGATTAGCTCCATGACGATTAAAATTGACGCCGGTGTTTGCTCTGCTGGTTTTAATATAACGCAATTACCTGCAGCTAAGGCAGGGGCCAGTTTCCATGCAGCCATTAGAATTGGAAAATTCCAAGGAATAATTTGAGCGACCACCCCTAATGGTTCGTGGAATTGATAAGACACTGTTTTTTCATCAAGCTCACCCATAGTGCCTTCTTGGGCTCGTAAGCACCCTGCAAAATAACGAAAATGGTCAACGGCTAATGGAATGTCGGCGGCCAACGTTTCACGCACAGCTTTGCCGTTATCCCAGGTTTCAGCAACCGCTAATAACTCTAGGTTTTGTTCAATTCGATCTGCAATTTTAAGTAATATATTTGAGCGGTCTGTTACCGAAGTAGTGCCCCAAGCATCTTTTGCTTGATGGGCAGCATCTAGTGCTAATTCAATATCTTGTGCGTCTGATCTAGGAATTTGGCAAAATACCTGGCCATTAACGGGACTAATGTTATCAAAGTATTGGCCGTTTTGCGGTTTAACCCACTGCCCTCCAATGTAGTTTTGATATTGTTTTTTAAAGTTAATAATTGCATTTTTGGAACCAGGGGATGCATAAATCATAATAAGGCCTTTTAATTATTATTGTATAAAGCATAAGCGCGCAGCTTTAGATCTGGGCTTGTTTTTGATTGCAATCAATTGCAAGACGATTTACCTTAATCCCTCTGATGAAATAAACTGTGCTGAGAATTCACAAAACTTATCTTGTAGTTCAGGAATCAATAAAAATAATAAAGAGCATGGCACACCATGACTACGCAGCTAATGAATAGACACTCGCCCAGCGTGTTGGTTGAAAACAAGGTTGTATTTTCAGGCCCAGAATCAGAGCTGAGTATTTACGATACCTATCAAAAGGCAAGTGGTGTTAAGCTAAAATCAAACAATGTATTATTTTGCGCCATGGTGACAGGTAAAAAAGTCATGCATGAAAGTAATACGTCATCACGGGAGTTTCTGCCCCACGAATCATTTATCATGGCGCCTAACACAGAAGTAGAAATCGATTTTCCAGACGCTAAGATTACCCAGCCAACCACGTGTTTAGCCATTGAAATTGATACGGATAAAATTAAAGAAATAGCGATTAAATTGAATGACAATGCTCCTATTACGCCTGTATTCGGGCATTGGGATTACAATCATCAACTTGTCCACACCCATCATAATACTCAAACGCAAGACCTCCTAAATCGCATTGTTAACATTTATACTGAGAATCATCAAGATCGCAGTGCTATGATTGGGCTAGCTGTTACAGAATTAATTATTCGTTTATTGCGCCAACAAACTCGTGAATTTATATTATCTTTTTGTCAAAAAGAACCTGACAATAATGGCTTGTCTGTTGTGTTGGATTATATTTGTCAGAATGTAGAAAAACCGTTAGATATAGATTACTTAGCAAAAACGGCTTGCATGGGAAGAACAAAATTTTTCCATGAATTTAAAGTACACCTTGGTTGCACCCCCGTTGCTTTTCAGCAGCAATTGAGACTTAAGCAGGCGGCCATGTTGATTGCACAGGGGCAGCAAATTACGGCGACATGTTTTCAGTTAGGGTTTGATAACCCAAGTCACTTTAGTCGTTGCTTCAAGCAATTTTATGGCTTAACCCCTAGGTTATATCAAAAGAGGCATGCATCTAATTAAATTTTAAGTAAAACCCCTCGAAATAAATAGTAGTAACAATCGCATAATAATTAAATTTTTAGTGAAGAAATACTCAGTACTCCCTAATAAAGATAGCCGCTCCCACAATCCATTAAATTTCACTCTATCCATAATTTTTAATACTCGCCAGTTAAGTACAGCCAGTCTATAGCGGTTGCATTAAGTTAAGGTGTATTATTTTAAGCAGTATTTGTTTTTTAGTCGGAATACTTATCGTTTCTGTTGCTCTAGCATGAAATAATTTAATCATATAATAATGATAGAGCCCACTTGGTTAGATTATAAATACAATAAACCTTGAAAATACGATCTATTGTTAAGGGGTTATATAATTGATGATTTGTTTAGAGGGTCTTATTGATTTTTAATGTTGGCTCATGTTGAGGTGCTAATAATGTCGGAGAATAAATGGATTATATTAGAACAATAATTTTGTGTATTTCTGAATAGATAATGCAATTTAATACAAAGCGATTTTTAGGTAATAAATCAATATGTGCCATTGTCAATATTACATAAAGTAGTTGATAGAAGTACGAAGCGCTCTACTCAAAAACATTGGAGCGATAAGCTGACTGATGAGTGGATCTGCTGTCCTATGTTAGGAGATGAGCGTATTAAGCTTATAATAGCCCAAATATACTGGCTTAATCGCCTTTTATTCAATAAGAAACTTTAACTCTACCCACGTTCACAGGTATCATGACGTATACTTGTTACATTTGTTTTGAGAAATTTTCATGATCAAGCTGATTCCAATCTTAGCCATTAAGCAATTTTTATTGTTTATTGTAATGACTTTTACTGTGTCATTAGGCACTGTGTTTGCTAACGCAAGCGGGGCGGAAGTGGCGATCAATGTGGTTTTAGAAACAGCTCAAGCTCATGCGCCGGGTAAAATAGTCGCCCATGAGAAAGCTGAAGAGCAAGTGGGTAAAGATGGCGCTAAAACATTGCAACCAGTTTATCGCGTTAAGGTGCTTAGCCCACAGGGCGTGATGAAGGTGCTGCTAATACATCGTCAAACAGGACTGGTTATTGAATAGTTATGCGAGTATTGGTAGTTGAAGACGATAGTAATATTGGCGAGCAGTTAACCCAAGCACTAGAACACTCAGGTTACGCTGTTGATTGGGCCCCTGATGGTGAAGAAGGCCTGTATATGGGCACACAGTTCCCCATTGATATGGCGATCATTGATGTGGGCCTACCTAAGCTTAACGGCATAGATCTGGTTACTCAACTGCGC
Source organism: Bermanella sp. (assembly GCA_034112345.1). Classification (GTDB taxonomy): domain Bacteria; phylum Pseudomonadota; class Gammaproteobacteria; order Pseudomonadales; family Oceanobacteraceae; genus Bermanella. The sequence continues at coordinate 29,253 of JAWUVN010000057.1, forward strand.
TTACAGAGTAAAAACTTTCCCATTTTGATTTTAACAGCCCGTGATAATTGGGAAGATAAGGTAGCAGGCCTAGAAGCTGGAGCCGATGATTACTTAGTAAAGCCCTACCATTTAGCAGAATTACTGGCACGATTGAATGCTTTGCAGCGTCGAGTGTCGGGCATGTCTCACCCCAAAAGAGTCTTTGGCCCGTTGTCTCTTGATACCGCATTGAAGCGTGTTTTTTTGCTTGATAAAGCCATTGATTTAACCGCTTATGAATATCGCTTGGTCGAATACCTGATGTTGCACCCAGGTAAACTTTTATCCAAGAGTGAGTTAACCGATCATATTTACGATGACGGTACCGAGCACGATAGTAATGTGATTGAAGTGTTTGTTCGTCGTTTACGAAAAAAATTAGATCCCGAGTCGACCATTAAGCCCATTACGAATATTCGCGGTCAGGGTTATCGTTTTGATCTAACGGTACAAACGGAAGGTTAAGTGCCTCTATGGCTTCAAAGTACTCTTATTCACTGCGTCAGCGCATGTTATTCAGTGCCAGTTTGGTATTAGTACTATTTATTTCTTTAACTGTATTAATTCTCGATCAGGCATTTAATCGCGGTTTACAAGTAGACCTACAGGACCGCTTAAAAACTCAATTGTACTTGGTTCTAGGTGCGGCTGAATTTGAACAGGGGCAGTTGTCTCTTCCTCAATCCTTAAATTTCCCTAAGTTAAATCAATTGAACTCTGGCAGCCTTGCGCTGATTCTTGATGATCAAGAAGAGTTTGTTTGGCGTTCGAGTTCCTCTGAAAGTTATGCCAAGGGCATTATAACAAACAGTTTAACCTCTCAAACCGGGTTACAAGCACCAGGACAGCAAGGGCAGGGTAGTTTAGAGATTGATGGGCAGTCTTTTTTTTATACTAGCTTAGGTGTTGCATGGGAATTGCCTTCAGGTTCACTAAAAAACTATACATTGTTTATTGCTGAGCATTCGAGTCGTTTTGACCAGAGCATTAGCCAATATCGAATAGTAGTTTGGTTTGGGTTAGGGGCATTAGCGGTTTTGTTGTTGGTTGTGTTCTCTCTAACCTTAAACTGGGGGTTGTCGCCTTTAGAACAACTGGCCTTGGATTTGAACTTAATCGAAACGGGCACGTCGACACAGTTAATTGGGAATTACCCAAAAGAATTAACGGTGGTTACTGAAAATCTTAATCAATTATTGCAGCACCAGCAACGTCAACATACTCGTTATCGTAATACACTATCGAATCTTGCACATAGTTTAAAAACGCCGCTTGCGGTTTTGCGGGGTTTAGTTGATAAGCATAACCTTGTAGAAGCAAGTGTACGGGTTGAAAGTGCCCAGATAGAAGCATTTCATATTAATACGCTCACCCAGCAAGTGACCCGTATGGATGAAATAGTGCAACACCAATTACAGCGAGCTTCTCATACGGGGCCGCAATTGGTGCAGGTAACCTTTGAAGTATTACCTTTGTTGGAGAGCCTAGCCACTGTCATTGAAAAGGTTTACGAAGAAACCCTGCAGTGCATCGATATTGATACCGAGGATGATGTGGTGTTTAAAGGGGCAAGAGGAGACTTGATGGAAATCATTGGTAATCTATTAGACAACGCAGCCAAATACGGCGGAGGATTGATTCGTTTAGCTCTAAGTAATGAGCAGGAACACCAGCAAGAGAAAAAACACGATCGTATACGTTGCCGAATCCTAGTGGAGGATAATGGTCAGGGCATAGCAGAGCAAGACATTGCAGATATTTTACGCCGAGGAGTGCGCGCTGATCAAAAGCAGCAAGGACAGGGAATTGGCTTGGCCATGGTAGTTGATATTGTTGATCAGTATCAGGGTAAATTACACCTAAGTCAGTCTAGCCTTGGCGGTTTAAAAGTCGAAATTCTCATTTAATAGACCTTTATTGAGTCATTCACTTTCAGTTCATTTTAAGTTCATTTTCAGTACATTGCCTTTTGTTATTCTGTTTTCAGTCGAGACAAACACGATTTGTTTCACTTAAATGAAATGAAAAAGGATGACAATATTATGAATAAATTAACGTTAGTACCTGCTCTTGCCGTATCTCTTTTTACTTTTTCTGCTCACGCTGATTTAAGCAAAGCGTATGTTGAAGGTGCATTGGGCCAAACTGAAATGGAAGCAGGGAGTGACAGTGAATCAGGGTCGAGCTTTAGTCTATTAGGCGGTTACCAAATATTTAGCAAAGGGGCATTATCACTCAGCACTGAATTAGGTTATAACCAATATTTAACAGTGGAACAAGAGACTCCATTCGGTACATTAACCAGCACAATTAGCAGTTTGTCATTAGGCGGTAAAGTTGGATATGAAGTGATGCCTAAGTTGCAGGTGTTTGGGCGTCTTGCGTATGAATCAATGGAGTCAGAAACCGAATTCTTTGGTATTTCTAATAGCGTTTCGTCTGACGAATTTACTTACGGCTTTGGTGCTTCTTATGAAGTGGCCAAGCAGTTGACAGTAGGAACCCAATATAAAATTGCTAATTTAGATAGTGGCACTGACCTTAGTAATCTAAATGTGTCTGTCGGTTATCAGTTTTAAGTGTTTGATTTGAACTAACCAAACAAAAGGGCTAAATGGATTTAGCCCTTTTATTATAAAAGCTTTAAATAATCATTACGGAATGGATTTTCCACAGCAGTGACCGCTGGCCCAAGCCCATTGGAAGTTGAACCCGCCTAAGTGACCTGTTACATCCAGTACCTCACCAATAAAATACAAGCCTTTTACCTTTTTTGATTCAAAGGTTTTTGAGCTGATTTCATCCGTATTCACACCACCTAATGTCACCTCTGCTTTTTTGTAGCCTTCGGTGCCGCTAGGAATGAAATGCCATTTTTGAAATAAATTGGCAAGATCTTCTAATTCGTTGTGTTTGTAGTTTTGCAGCGGCAGCGAAGTATCAATAGGGTCGCAGAACGCTTTTATGGTGCGCTCGGGAAAATAGTTTTTTAATACTTTAATAAGGTGTTTGTTTGGCGATTTTTGTTGTTGATCTTTTAAGTGCTGGCCTAAGTCTAAATCGGGTAGGCAATTTACAGTAATGGTATTTCCTGGCTGCCAATATGAACTGATTTGTAAAACAGCAGGGCCAGATAATCCTTTATGGGTGAATAAAATGTTTTCGCGAAAGCTTTGGTCTTTGCATTCAATAACGCAATCCATACTGACTCCGCTTAATCCATCAAAGCGATTTTTTTCAAAGCCATCAAATGTAAAAGGTACAAGCCCTGGTTGGGTCGCCGTTATTTCTAGCCCAAACTGTTTGGCGACGTTATGACCAAAGTCGGTAGCACCCATAGTTGGAAAACTCATGGCTCCAGTGGCAATGACTAAAGACTCTGAATCAAAGTCACCTTGGCTGGTTTTTAAGGAGAATGTTGTATCGTCATTTTTTACGATGGTGTTGACGCTGCAATTTAAAACAATGCTAACGGATAACGCTTCGCAACGATCAAGCAGCATATTTAAAATGGCTTCGCTTTTATTATCACTGAATAACTGGCCAAGTTTCTTTTCGTGCCATGGCAATCCTGCTTTATCAACTTCGGCGATAAAGTCCCATTGGGTGTATCGCTTTAAGGCTGACTTACAAAAATGTGGGTTTTGACTTAAGTAGTTGCTGTCGTCTACATCCATATTGGTAAAATTACAGCGGCCACCACCACTGATTAAAATCTTTTTTCCGGCTTTATTTGCATGATCTAAAACCAGAACAGACTTGCCATTTTCAGCAGCGCTAATGGCGCACATTAAGCCAGCGGCTCCGGCGCCAATAATGATAGTTTGATTGTTAGGCATAATTTCAATTTCAATGATGTTAATTGGACGCCATGCTTTTAAAGGCGCATGGCGTAAAAAATATTATTAAGAGCTGAATACTGCGCTAGCCCCAAATGTTTTTATTCTTCGAATCGCCATTGATATTTGTAGGCGATTTACTAGATGATTTATCTACCGACTTACTTCGCGTTTTAACCATGGGTGCCTTACTTTTTCGCACATAGTTGAGTATAGAAATGGGTACTTCTTTTCTGACTGTAAAGCCTTCAATTTCTTTTCGATCAATTAAGTGATCTAAGCGAGACTCAATAGCGCATAGGTTTTTAAAATCCCCAGCGGCGACAAAAGAGATGGCTTCGCCTGTGGCGCCAGCACGTCCGGTTCGACCAATGCGGTGAATGTATTCTTCAGGTTTGAATGGCAGGTCGTAATTGACTACACGACCAAGCTGCCCAATATCAAGGCCGCGGGCAGCAACACCAGTGGCTACTAAGTAATTTAATTTACCTGATTTGAAGTCGGCTAGTATTTTTTCACGCATGGCTTGGCTTCTGTCACCGTGAATAGATTCGGCTTTGATACCGCGCTTTTCAAGCTGGGTAACCAGTTTGGCTGCACCGTGTTTTTTCTCGATAAAAATCAGGGTTTGATCCCATTTTTCTTCATTAATTAAATGGCTTAATAAAGCAGATTTGGTGTCTTTATCCACTGCGATCATCCACTGCTTGATTGACTGTGCAGAAGTGGCTTTAGGTGATATAGCAATTTCGGTAGCAGGATGACTCATCTTGTCATCAGAAAAACGATTAGCCAAGTCTCGAACATCGTGACTCATGGTGGCCGAGAACAGAAGGTTTTGACGATTTTCGGGCAGGCGATCAATAATCTTATCAATGTCGCCCACAAAGCCCATATCGACCATTCTGTCGGCTTCATCTAATACAAGTACTTCAAGCTCATCAAAGTGCACTGCGCGCTGATGGGCCAAATCTAGTAACCTGCCCGGAGTGGCGACGAGAATGTCGGCCCCTTCGATTAAGCGTTCTTTTTGTGCCTCTGTATCGACGCCACCGTAAACGGCCATTGAGCTTAGGTTTAAGTGCTTGCTGTATTGAGCAACGCTGGCTTCAACCTGTACCGCCAGTTCTCGGGTTGGGGTTAGAATAAGCGCACGCACACGTTTACCACGTAGAGTACGCTCTTTATTAAACTTTTCTAAAATGGGTAACACAAATGAAGCGGTTTTCCCTGTACCTGTTTGTGCTGTGGCAATTAAATCTTTACCGGACAAAATAATGGGAATGGCTTGCTTTTGAATAGGGGTAGGGGTGGTGTAGCCCAAGCCTTTAATGGCTTCTAGAATAGGATCGCACAATCCAAGATTTGAAAACGGCATAGAGTCTCAGATGGGTAGTTATAAGGAGAGAGGCACTAAGTATAGCAGCGAGGTTAAATATGTAATAGGTAAAGCTAGGTGGACAGGCTATGCGAGGTTTTGCTAGTGATGCATTTTAATGTGCGCTAGTTGGGGTAACTCTAAACAATAAGATTGTAGGGCAGGGAGAATGATTCGCTATCGTTTACAAAGCATCACAAATGTCATGGGTTTGCTTACAATGTGAAGGTTGGTGGAATGTTAGTATATCTGCATCAATAATACGGTGTTTAAAATGAAGTGCCCTTACTGCAATAAGAATGTTGTTGGTGAAAGATGTGTCGTAATTCTAGCTGGAGAGGGGCCTGCTCATAGCAGGTGCCATGAGCAATATTTATTATCAAAGCGTACATTTAATAATATTGATTTCTCAAGCATGGGTTTGCAAGATCTAAACGAAATGAAAGAGATGCTGTTAATTGAGCTCAATGCTAGAGATCGCGAAACGGTTGTCGATAATACAGATGATATAGAACTGTTCGGCTAGCATTTAAAAATAATGTTATAAATTATCTAGAATCGATGCTAATTGAGATCCTGTCTTAAATTCCTCGTTCATCAATACAATAAAGTTTTTATCAATCACTATGGTGCTCGCCATCGTGCCGCTAAAATAATTTTCTAAGGCATTATCATAATCAGAAATGACATCAAAGTCGCTGTATCCTGATGATGTTTGAGCCCCTCGAGAACTAGTCGTTGACCCTGATACATAGTCTACAAACATGAATTCTATATTTGGGTATTGATTCTTAAATTGAGATCTAATATGGCTCATATGTGAGTCACAAACAGGGCACCACATAGTGAAGTACAGGACTACAGCATCGATATTACTAGGCTGAAGTCGGCTGCTAATTTCATCGTTTATATTGGTGCTTAGAGTAAATTCTAAATCGTCAATCAGTGCACCTACTTGAGCTTCAGACTTGCTAGTTAGTTGATCATTACTTGGAAATAAATCTTCTTGGCAGCCCGTTAATAAAAACATTCCAATTAAAATAAAAGTGGTTAACTTAATGCGAGTAAACATGACTAACCCCCATTGTTAGGGTTTGTGTTTTGGGGTAGTTGTGGCCTTCTTCTGCTTGGTTATATGACAATTTTATTATCCAATCTCGTAAGCTGCTGTTGTAGGAGAATGCCAATCCAGATGTTTTTTTATCAAAGCCGCTACTTGAATCATTTTCACCGTCGTATTTAGTTTGATCTTCTTTTATCGATGCATAGCTCAGTGTTGCGGTTAACATGGCAAGGTCAGGTAAAAACCAGGTATATGCACCAGTAAACACACTGGTTGCTCGATCGCCTAACTGCTTATTGTAAGGAGTAACGGCTTGGCCGTACTCTTGATTCACCGGGCGCTTAATTGCCACCCCATAACTGCCTTGCCAGCCAAGGCTAAATGGGTAAACCGTTTTTTCGATAATCATATTGGCATCCCAGCGGTAAAACCCTCGGCCGGTAATATCAAAGCTATTATCAATGCGGTCACTGTAGGAACTGATGCCGGTTGGTAGTGTTAGAGTCGTGCCAAAATACAGGCTGGGTTTTAAGCTTTCCCATCCATTAATTTTGTAAACACACGTCACACGTTCAAACGCTTCAAACCATAAGCCGGCTTGCGTATCACCCATGCCTTGAACAGAGCTGCTGTCGCCGCTGTATTGATTTTGATTGTCTACTAGGGGCATGCTTACGTTCATTTGCCATTGCTCAGCAATGCGATGTGCGTAAGAAAAACTCAGTCGCCTTTGGATTAGTTTGCTGCCTGCAGGGTCAGCTTTAAGCTGGCCTTGCTGTGTCCAGTAACCATCATAGGCTTCGCTAGAGATACTGATATCCCACATGGCATCATTAAATTTTGGCAGGATGACGCCAGAGCTGGCCCCGCCGCCACAACATGAGGCTGAAAAGCTAATAGGACTAATTGCTATAAGGCTTAAGGATAAAAAAACACGTTTAACAAGCATGCTTACTGCTCGCTTGTTAAACGTGGTATCCACTTGCTGAGTAGGATTCATAAAATTCTTAATTAAGACGCGATCACATTGAGTGGTTCATTGATTCGGTATCTGTATTGTCGGATGAAAATGTAAATGTAGCGTATTCAGATCCGTCGCCTTTTTCTTTTGTTACGCCGTTAACACTTAATCGAACATTGATAATGTCTGAACTGGTGCCGGTCAGGCCAAGGTTGCTTGCCTTGTATTGGCCTGGCTTGTCAGTAACGGCAGAGGCGACTTCCCAAATGCCGCTTGCATCACAATCGGCGGTGCACATCTCTACGACAACACCATCTTCATTGATGGCTAGATCGTATTCACTTCCTGCCATAACCATTGCTCTAGAAGTGATTGCATCGAAAGAAGCCGACATGGATTCCATTGTCATTGCCGTTTCTCCGCTTAATGTAATGCCATTAATCAGCGAGGTGTGTTTCATCATGGTTTCGCGGGCAGCTACATAAACGGTAAAAGCATTCATAGAATCGGTAACATGACGCCCTTCATTAAATATGAAATATGGTCTTTCACTATCATTCCCATTCATATCTTTTATTTTGTCATTACCAGTATCACCAACAAGCATTTGACGCTCACTTATCATCATATCTACATCAACAGTAAATGTTTCCATTTCACCGTCATACTCGATCGTGAAGAACCACTCACCCATTTCAGGACCTGAAGGCATTAAAAAATAAGCTGTGGTGTTGAAGGTGTTGTTATCATCTAGTGAGCCGCTAGTAAGTAACATTGGTGTGCCGTGATTCATATTCGAAACCATCTCCATTAGAGGGGTGATGATTACTTCTTCACCATTAGGCAGGGGGCTGCCATCTTTAGAGTCGATTTGAACAGATATATCAGAAATACCATTTTCGACGTCCGTCATATCAAATGTTGCCTGATAGTTGTCGCCAAGGTTCAGTGTAAGAGGGTAGGTTGGTTCATTGGATTTATTATCAGACCCACAGGCTGTCAATAATAGCGCGATAGATATCGTGGCAAGCATGCGAGTCATGTAAAAAATCCTTAAACAAGTTCAACAAAATAAGCAATGTCCACATTATAAGGCAGTCTATCCATTAGTGGGGTGTGACATATTGTCGCACCCTTGATAAATAGGGCTCTGAAGCCTGGTTTATGAAGAAAACACTAATGGTGTGTATCATTAAATTTGGATTGTTATCGATAATTTATTGGTTCGGCATTTCGCGCCTTTTATAACCATTATTTCTAACGGCAACTTCTGCTTCTGCTTACCCCCCTAATTTTGGTATCTTGTTATAGATTGCTTATTTAATAGTCACTAACGGTATTAAAGTTTTGCCAAGTCTGTTTGTACCTTTTGCGCCTCTCTGTTTAAATTATGTACAGGGTAAGTTTATAGGCGGGAAGTGGTTATGCAGGTAGGTGGAACGGGAAACGCGTTGAGTGCAGGCCTTGCTGGTATTCAGCAGGGCGAGCAAAAAATTACTCAGGCTGCGCAGGAGGTCGCTTCTGCAAATACTCAGAAGCCAGTGCAATCCAATCAGGCCACTGAAAAAGCCGATTTAGCCAAATCACTATTAGATGAAAAGCAGGGTCAAAGGCAGGTAGAAGCATCTGCCAAAGTGGTTGAAGCCGGTAGCCAGATGATTGGCAGCTTGGTGGATATTAAAGTTTAAAACGCTAATTAGGTTAACGCTGTTAGCATCGAGGTGAGTGTGAATGTCACATTTGGAAGTTCAATTAATTCAAGTCAAACCAGTAATGTGCTTAATTCTGAAGCGCGCAGTGGTGTGGCGGTGCCTGCGGCATCTGAAAATGTTGATAGCACCAGCTTTGCGCCCGTTAATGAAGCGGAAAAGAATTCAAAGTCGAAACAAGAGAACTCTGAGCAAGGCGTTGAAAAGCGTTTAGCTTCAGAGCAAGCAAGATCGGATCAAAAGAACGAATCAAAAGTAGCAAGAGATCAGCAAGACCAACAGCAGGCTGACGGACGTCAGCAGAAAGAAATCGATCAATCCCAAGCGGATCAAAGGGTTGCTGAGCGCCGTCAATTAGATGAGCAAGAGCAGCGTCAACTAGAAGTTGAACTTAAGCAGATCCAGCAACTTGCAGATAGAGATCGAGAAGTACGAGCTCACGAACAGGCCCACCAAAGTGTAGGGGGGCAGTACGCCGGAGCTATGAGTTTAACTTACGAACGGGGTCCTGATGGGCAAAACTATGCGGTAGCAGGTGAAGTCTCTATCGATACAGGCAAGGTGTCTGGTAACCCACAGGCCACACTCGACAAAGCAGAGACTATACGCCGAGCAGCGCTAGCCCCGGCTGAACCTTCCAGCCAAGATCGTCGAGTCGCGTCCGAAGCGGTACTTATGACTGTGGAAGCACGAGCGGATATTCAAGAAATGCAGCGCGAAGCCTTAGTTGAAAAAGCGCGTGAAAAAGACAATAAAGAAGTAGAAGATAACAGCAGTACAGAGCGCTCTGGTGTCGAACAAAAAGCGCAATCGGAAGAGCAGCAGGATGAATCAGTACAGGAAAATTCTGGTGCGGATATTCAAGAACTTAACGAGCGTTTATCTCGTATTCAAGCTCAAATAGTGGAAATCAGTCAGATAGATGGCAGGGCAAATTCCAAAGTTAATTTATTGGATGTGGCCACTTAAGAAACCCACAACTTGAAGTTGAATCTAAAAGCCATGCTGCAATAGCGTGGCTTTTTTTATGGTCTGTAGCTTTAGGTTTTAAGGGGGCGGCGGCATTAAAATGGGGTTATCTCTATACTTATGATAAATAGAGACTTAATAAACTCAAATAAACATCCTTTTTAATGTGCTTACATGGCATCAGTAGTTTGTGGTGGTTAACTCATTGTCGGTTGGGTTGTTCACTTCGTAAACAATGGCTATTTAGGATATAGCCGAGCAGGGACTAAATAATAAGAGCTAGTATTTTTTTCATATCGCGGTTTCAAATCTAGCGGTCTTGAAGAGACTCTCGTTCAAGGGTATCTGCTCTTATAACTCCAATAGCAGCTTCTTTATTTAGTGCTGCGTAGACAATCTTGTCATGGCTATCTTCGAAGCTAAGTGATTTAAAAAATCATCAATATCAACTGATTCACTGTAGGTAATTAGCCGGTTGGTTAAGGAGCACTCGTAAACAGCGGCAAAATGATATTGATTATTGAGATAGGGTGGGGCTCGTAGAAGGCTGTTGTTTTTAAGTCTTGAGAAGCCATGAAAGTAGAAATGAATGTAGTGTGAGTCGGATTTTTTGACTTTTATATTATTTTCTTCTCTCTCTGGAAGATTTAATAAGTATAGCTAATATTAAACTAGACCTTGTTATTGTCAGGGTATTATTAGGGTGTCTCTATGTTTTCAAAATATAAAATTCACATTGTCATAAGCGCTGCCTACTTGATGATCACCATTCTATTGCTAGCAACGCTCATTCCAATGATTTCTCATAACTTGAATGACATAGTGAGCAAAGCTGAAGACAGCGAATTAAAAGGCGTCTTCAAAAGTGCCTTAGCCGAATTAACGTCTGAAGCCCGTATGGCTGA